>CAIOOC010000232.1 GCA_903859795.1 uncultured Bacteroidia bacterium | reverse complement strand
AGCCTCATAGCTTTAGCTTTTGTGGTTGCAACCTGGAAAATCGGCAGCGACAAAAATGATGTGGAAATGGCAAACGTCTGGAAACCATACCGCAAATTCCTCAAAACGAGACTGCGGGCTGTAAACGGCGATTACAAGGAAAGGTCTGGTGGATATATGCCGACCGCAGATGAAAGCGAGGCGTCTATTCTTCTTACGGAGTCAATGAACCAAGTTCAGGTTATAGTCAGCGACATCGCAGCAAACATCGCTGATGAAAAAGTGGAGGTTCAGTATAGGTCTGGGGTGAGGAATCACCCCAAACTTGATGCCGACAAAGCCTGTTTATCCCAATTGGTAGACCGTCTGGGAATCATCATTCATTGGGATCATCACTTTTCTACAGCAACCGAAAGGCTGGCCAAGACAAAGAGAATTGTTCTCAACTGACCCTATTCACCCCCAACCCCTGCCGGGCGCGCACGCGCCCGGCGGATTTTTTTGTAAAAAATACTTTATATACTCCCATAAAGATGCTAGAATATCAGAACAATTCTTAAGACAACATGAACATTAATCCAAAACACCTAGCGTACTTAAAAAGTAAAACGTACACTATCGCAATTATTGACAGCTTTATTCTCCTCGGCCTTTCCCTTGTGGCCAATTTTTATGCAGGTAGATTTGCCACCTTTCATGCTGGTAATTCCGTTCAAGACATAATCTTAAGTAATATCCCCGTTTTTGATGTTAGCGATATTTTTATATACGGACCTATAATAATGTGGTTCGTACTACTTGTTTATTGTTTTAATAAACCACACAAAATTCCTTTTATACTAAAAAGTATTGCACTCTTCGTGATAATTAGAAGTGGTTTTGTATCATTGACTCACATTGGACCGTTTCCAGATAGATTGATTATGGGGTCAGAGTCTCCAGATTGGATAAGACTATTTACCTTTGGTGGAGACTTATTCTTCTCTGCCCACACAGGCCTTCCTTTTCTTTTGGCTTTAATTTTTTGGAAAGAAAAAGCTCTTAGAATCCTATTTACAGCAACAGCTGTCTTTTTTGGAATTATTGTTTTAATGGGACACCTTCACTATTCAATAGATGTGGTCTCTGCATTCTTCATTACATATACAATTTATCACATTTCACAGTGGATGTTTAAGAATGATTTTGCGATGTTCGAGCTGAAGTAGACCTCCAAACTAATTTCTCAAATCCAAAATAGTCTTTATAAACTCTGTAAATAAAGGATGCGGATCAAGGGGGCGTGCTAAGAATTCTGGATGAAATTGAGTGCCTAGGAAAAATGGGTGGACAGCCTTTGGAAGCTCAGCGATTTCCATTAATTTTCCATTTGGCGATTTGCCAGAAAAGACAAGTCCCGCCTTCTTTATTTCCTCGACAAAAGTAGGATTTACCTCATATCTATGCCTGTGTCTCTCACTAATTTCAGTCTTTCCATAGGCCTTATAGGCATGCGTTCCCTTCTCTACAACGGCATCGTAGGCACCCAAACGCATCGAAGCTCCATAATGACCATTGTCCAGTTTAATCTTCTGGTCAGGCATTATATCGATAACCAAGTGGCTTGAACCAGGGTTAATCTCCATAGTATCTGCATCCTTCCAGCCTAATACATT
>CAIOOC010000231.1 GCA_903859795.1 uncultured Bacteroidia bacterium | reverse complement strand
TCCTTGGGAATTTTCAATTTTACCCGTGGTCGAAAGAAAGAGTCGGTAAGGGAACCTGGCTCTGCTGAGATTGATGAATTTTCTGAACCAGTGATAAGAGCTGAGAATGTGCTGGTTAAAACCACAGAGGATTCGTCCAACGCCATTATTATGATTTCAAAGGCCTATTATTTGGGGATTTCGGGTTTCCAGGAGGGTAACTTAAGTCTTTTGGAAGAGATCGGGGTTGAGATCGAAGAGTTTAATCAGAGAGCGAGGAAGCTAAAAGCAAATACTTACCGGGTAATCCAGCAACTTCAGCATGATTCGATTGAAACTGGCCATTACTACGTGCAGATTGTCGATTATTTGCGCGAAATGGCACATTCTATTAAATATGTGGTTAAACCCTTGGATCAGCATCTTAAGGATAATTATAAACCTTTTGCATACGATCAACATGACGAATTAACCGAATTTAGTAACCAGGTTACCGATTTCCTGAATTTTGCACTTCATATCATTAAAGTATCACGTTTTGAACAAATTGACGAACTTATTCTGAAAAGGAAAGAGGTACTTGAATTGATGCATGAACAGGAAAACCGGCAAATCCGCAGAATAAAACGTAGAGGAACCAACAGCCGTAATTCAATATTATATTTTGGGGTGATGTCGGAAACTAAGCACCTGCTTCTCCAGACTGTAAACCTGTTAAAAGCTACGCGTGACTTTGTGTCCTATACCAAGTCATAGGGAAAGTGGTGCAAAACAGCGATTAATTTCTTTTCAAAGTGAATTAAAAGCTTTAGATCTTATCCAAATTAGCTAAAATCTTTCCTTTGATTATTAAAATTTGTATTTCCTCCACCAGAAAGTTATAAATTAGCGGACTCAAAACATAAAAACTAATTAAACTATTAAAATTATGATTCTGGATAAAATATTCGGATTTCTTGTTCCAAAAGATCGCAAGTTCTTTCCATTATTTATTGAAGCTGCTGACAATCTTGTTGTAGCCTCGGACTTACTGATAAAATTGATGGGTGAAAATGATCTTGCAGAACGGGAGGTTTATGGCAAATTGATCCGTGAGGCAGAACATAGAGGGGATGAAATCACCCATCAGTTGCTCATAGAATTGAACGGAACATTTATTACCCCGTTTGACCGCGAGGATATGCATGTACTTATTTCGACAATTGACGATGTCGTTGACTATATCCATACTGCGGCGATCCGGACTCATTTTTACAAACTCCCTACCTTTCCGGTGGAATTTGCTAAAATTGCCGACTATATTCATCTGGCTAATTTAGAGATTCAACGGGTGCTTCATAGTGTAAAAAATGCCTCTGATTTTCTTAAATATGCTGATGCGTGTTCAAAAATTAGTGACTACGAAAGTGAGGTTGATTATTTATATCAAGAGTATCTCTCTAATCTGTTCGAATTAGAAACAAATGCGATAAACCTGATAAAGAAACGTGATATTCTTGCTTCACTCGAAAAGGCGATTGATAAATGTGATGATGTGGCGAATGTCTTTTCATCAATTATCGTTAAAATATCATAACCATCCATGGATTTTACACTTTTAATTGCAATTGTTGTACTGGCTTTAATTTTTGATTTAATCAACGGCTTTCACGATGCGGCCAATTCAATTGCCACTGTAGTATCTACAAAGGTATTGACCCCCTTGCAGGCAGTAATTTGGGCTGCGTTTTTCAATTTTGCGGCTTATGGAATATTCGAGCTTCATATCGTTGATACTATTGCTAAGGTTGTAAATACCGATCTGATAAATCTTCAGGTTATTCTTGCGGGGATTATTGCAGCTATTATCTGGAATCTGATCACATGGTACCTTGGAATTCCTTCCAGCTCTTCGCATACCCTTGTTGGCGGATTTGCAGGGGCCGCAATAGCTTATGCCGGTTGGGGAGTAGTACATTCGGACAAAATTTTAAAGATTGCAGCATTTATCTTTCTGGCACCATTAATTGGAATGTTCCTGTCATATTTCATCTCTGTATTATTGATGTGGATCTTTAAGAAATTTAACCCTTTCAGACTGAAAAGATGGTTTAGAATCGGACAATTATTCTCTTCCGCCTTACTTAGTCTTGGACATGGAGGCAATGATGCACAGAAAGTTATGGGGATAATCACAGCCTCTTTACTCGTCTATTTCAAAGCCGCCGATCCGGCGAATATTCCTTCGTGGGCACAAATTACTGTTACTCAAGCCGGGAAGATTCATACCATTCCTCTATGGATTGTAATTAGCTGCTATACTGCAATTTCCGCCGGAACATTAATGGGTGGGTGGCGAATTATTAAGACAATGGGATCAAAGATTACGAAGCTCACCCCATTTGAAGGGGTCGCAGCTGACAGTGCCGGAGCAATTCTTTTGTTTGGAACCGAGGCATTTGGAATTCCTGTAAGTACCACACATACCATTACCGGAGCAATTATGGGAGTCGGAATCACCAAGCGTGTCTCTGCAGTTCATTGGGGCGTTACACGTAGCCTACTCTTTGCGTGGATTCTGACAATACCTGTTTCCATGCTTTTAGCAGCTTTAATCTATTGGATTTTTAAGATTGTTGGTTTAGGATAAAAGACAGACCTGAAGGGTTTTATAACCTGTCAGGTCTGTCTCGATTTATTTTAACTCCAAAATCATCGAGGTCTTTGCAGGCACAACGATGTTCTTCAAATCAGTGACCGTATTTCCCGATAAGACATCTTTTCCTGATGTGAAACCTTGAAGTGATTCTACAAACCTGTCAGTTTTAAGTATCTTATCTTCTTTATTGGTGTTCAGAATCACCATCACACTTTCGTTGTTATTATACCTGAAATAAACGTACAGATTATCCATCGGGTAGTAGTGCTTGAGCAATCCTTGATGAATCAGGTTTTTCCCTTTTCTCCAGTTGATAAGTTTTTTCATAAACTGCTGATAGTCTGCCTGCTCAGATGTTAAACCTGTCCCTTTAAAAGCGTTGATCTGATCGCCTTCCCAGCCACCGGGAAAATCTTTTCGAAGTTGGCCGTCGCCATCGCTTTTACGTCCTTTCATCAGGATTTCTTCCCCATAATAAATCTGAGGTATACCACGTGTTGTCATCAGGAAGGTCATAGCTGCCTTTGATTTAGGGATATCTTCTCCGATTGCGGTAAAATAGCGCTCTGTGTCGTGATTCTCAGCAAAAATTACAAGGTTGTCAGCTTTGGGATATAGGTAATCGAGTGCTAAAGTTTCGTAGAGATGATTGAAACCCCATCCATCAGTCATTGATTTGACAAGTGCATTTTGTATCGGGAAATCCATCAGGCTTGTAAGGTTCGAAGTATAACCGTTTGGATTGATTTTCCCACGCTGCCAGAAAGCAACCATTGCCGGATTGATATGCCATTCCTCGCCCACCATATTAAAGTTAGGGTACTCTTCCATTACTTTTTTAGTCCAGTCAGCCATCATCTCCTTATCAGGATATGAGTAAGTATCCATCCTGATTCCGTCCAATCCGACATACTCAATCCACCAGATTGAATTCTGAATCAGGTAATTGGCCAGATATTGATTTCTCTGGTTAAGGTCGGGCATGCTGGGAACAAACCATCCGTCTGTATATCCTCTTGAATCACTTTCAGAGGCATAGGGATCCTCAATTGTAGTCTTCTTGTGATTGGTAATGAAATAATTGGGATATCCATTGATCCAGTCTTTCATTGGCATATCTTTCATCCACCAATGATTTGATCCAATATGGTTGAAAATCATGTCCATGATCATTTTTATTCCCTTTTTTTTTGCCTCCGCACTTAAAAGCTGATAATCTGAGTTTGTGCCATACCTGGTATCAACTTTATAAAAGTCTGTTGTTGAATAACCATGGTAAGAGACCTTCTGCATGTTGTTTTCGAGTAAAGGATTAATCCAGAGTGCCGTATAGCCATTATCCTTTATGTAGTCCAGGTGATCCATAATTCCTTTAATATCCCCGCCGTGACGACCGTTCGGGTCTGTCCGGTTTGCTTTTTCGAGTGCGTCATCTTTTGAATCATTCGTGGGATCCCCGTTGGCAAACCTGTCTGGCATAATGAGATACACAACATCTGTGTTATTAAATCCAACGCGCTGCGAAGAACCTTTTTCACGGTCTTTTAACTCATAGGTTGAAGTAATAATCGTTTTCCCCCCTTGTTTAAAAAGGATATCAAACTTACCGGGTTTCACTGAAGAGGATAAATGAAGATCGAGAAAGAGGTAGTTTGGATTGTCAACGGATGACGTAGCAACAAGTTCAACACCTTCATAAGTAATAACCGGTTTGGTCTCCGAGATTCGTTCACCATAGACCATTAACTGAAGCGATGGGTTTTTGAATCCAGTCCACCAGAATGGAGGTTCTATGCGGTTTAATGCAGGTTTATTAGCTGCAGAAACATGAACAAAGATTATCAAAACAAGAGTTGCAAATGCAATTGTCTTAATTGTTAACTGTTTAATATTCATTTTAATTGAGTTTGAGTTGAACTTCTGTCTTTTTATTGCCACCAATGAAGTGTTCCTGTTCATAAACGATTAGTACAAGATCTTTGTCGGAAAGGTTTTCAATGGATACTATTTTCCTGTTGACTCTTATTTCAAGAATTGTATCTCTGAAATTGATCCTGAAAGAGTAGGAACTCCATTTATCCGGGATAAATGGGGAAAAGGAGATTTTTCCTGCTTTGACTCTCATTCCGCCAAAACCTTTTACAAAGGCCATCCAGGTTCCTCCCATAGATGTGATGTGGCATCCATCAGCAGTGTCATTGTTGTAATCATCGAGATCCAGACGTGCGGTACGCAGATAAAGCTCATACGCTTTAGCCTGATATCCGATTGCACTTGCCAGAATTGTATGTATACAGGGTGAAAGTGAAGACTCGTGGACCGTGTAAGGTTCATAAAAATCGAAATGTCTTTTGATAGTCTCTTTATCGTAGTTGTCTTCAAAGATCACCAGACTCTGCAGGGTATCGGCCTGTTTAATATATGGAGAACGTAAAATACGGTCCCAGGACCAATGTTGATTGATAGGTCGTTCATCCAAAGGTATTTGACTGGCTGTTTTGAATGTTTTATCCAAAAATCCATCCTGTTGCAAAAAGAGATCCCTTTTTTCGTCATATGGGAAGTGAATATTTTGGATAATATCACACCATACGGATGTTTCTTCCTCCTCCTTAAAGTGCCATTGTTCTACCAATTGGCTGTATTGCTGGAGATGATTTGTTTTAAGATATTGAATAGCTTCAAGAGTAAACTGAAGAGTCCACTGTGCGATACGGTTGGTGTGAAAGTTGTTGTTTACATTATTTTCGTACTCATTGGGACCTGTAACACCAAGAATTACGTATTTCTGCCGTTCATCAGACCAGTTGACTCTTTGGGCCCAGAACCGGGAAATAGCTAATAGGACTTCAAATCCGTTTGGGGCCAGGTATTCCCATTCGTTGGTATATCGGATGTAATCAAAGATGGCGTAGGCAATAGCTCCGTTTCTGTGGATCTCTTCAAAAGTTATTTCCCATTCGTTATGGCACTCTTCACCGTTCATTGTAACCATCGGGTACAATGCGGCACTACCGTTGAATCCTAAAGCAGAAGCATTTTCTATTGCTTTTGCCAGGTGTTTATGTCTGTATTTTAATAAGTTACGCGACACTTGAACCGGAGCTGTGGCTAGGAAAAAGGGAAAGCAGAAAGCTTCAGTATCCCAGTATGTTGAACCACCATATTTTTCTCCAGTAAATCCCTTTGGACCAATATTTAATCGTTCATCTTCACCTGTATAGGTTTGGTGTAGCTGAAAGATATTGAAACGGATTCCCTGCTGAGCGGCAATATCGCCCTCAATAATGATGTCACTCGTCTTCCACTTTTTGAGCCAAGCCTGCGATTGTTCCAGCGCAAGCTGATCGAAGCCTTTATTATAGGCTGTATTTAAGTGACTTGTCGCCGCGCTTATCAGTTTCTCTTTCGGGAAGTTTTCAGAGGAGACGCTGACACCGAATTTTTCGATTGTTACCGATTCCCCTTCACATATTGTAATTGGAATAATATTTGCGATAAATTTAGTGCGATTCTCAACGTCTGCTGAGTAATTACACTGGTTTCCGTTATGAAAAATCTTGATTTTCATTCCGGCACAGACATGAAAAAGGGTTTTGCGCACTTCAGCTACAATATATCCTTCACCTGGTTTTATATTAATGTCTACTTCATCCCAGAATTTCTCATCATAGTTGGCATCTTCATTACGGATATCAAAATCTATGTAGGGAGTCAGCGTGATTTTGTCAGTGAAATTTAACGCTTTGATTGTATATCTGATCGCACCAATTTCAGAATCTACAATGCTTACAAAACGACGCGTATTTACTTTAACCTGTTTACCAGAGGGGAGACGGGCAATAAACTCACGGTTCAGATTCCCCTCATGCATATTGAGTTCCCTCCTGAATTCCAATATTTTAGCGGTATTAAGATCCAGCGTTTCTGATCCGATTTTTACATCGATACCTATCCAGTTCGCTGCATTCAGTACCTTGGCAAAATACCTGGGATAGCCGTTTTTCCACCAGCCTACACGGGTTTTGTCGGGATAATACACACCTGCAACATAATTTCCATGAAGTGTGTCTCCTGTGTATCTCTCTTCAAAATTGGCCCTGTGGCCAATTCGTCCGTTACCAAGACTCATGAGACTCTCTGTTATTCTATTGTATACGGGATGGAAGCTCTCCTCAATAATCTTCCATTCGTCATGTATAATATAATCTTTCATCTGTCAATACTTTGTTACTATTGGTCCAACGGAAATCGCCAGAATAATTATCAGCGAGAATAAATCTCAAATGGCTCATTTCATTTTTCTCTACCTTTAACGAAAGAGATGTAAGTCAAACATCCCTACATGTACCATGATACCAACTGGTTGAAATTAAATTTCTGAAAGCCGGGTATAACATGGTCTGCATTTTTCAAATTTTCTGTCTGACCGATACCTATTATGTACATTCCGGCGTTTCGGGCTGCATCGATACCAGCCTGGGCATCTTCGAAGACCAGACAGTTTTGAGGAGTAACTCCCAATTCAATTGCCCCTTTCAAAAAAACCTCCGGATCAGGTTTTGCATTTTTCACCTTATTCCCATCAATTACTGCATCAAATTTCAGCGTCAATTTGATTTTTTCGAGAATGAACAATGCATTTTTGCTTGCTGAACCCAACGCAATCATAATCCCGTTTGACTTTAATTCATCCATAAAAGGGATCACCCCCGGAAGGATTTCATCTGGAGTCATCCTTTGGATATAAGAAAGGTATAGGTTATTCTTTTTTAAAGCCAGTTCCTCTTTTTTATAGTAATCAATTTTGATCTTACCCACTTCAAGCAAAATCTCAAGCGATTCCATCCGACTCACACCCTTAAGACGTTCATTGTCTTTTTCCGTGAAATGGAAACCAAGTTCGTCTGCGATTTTTTCCCAGGCGATATAATGGTATTTTGCCGTATCAACAACTACACCATCGAGATCAAATAAACAAGCTCTAATATTCAAAACTTAAGGTTTAGATGTAACTATATATTCCTTTACGAAAACAACGGTTAATCCTGCTATAACCATTGATAATCCTGCAATACCTAGCATTAGAATGGCTTTCCCGCCAACCAGGGTAAGCACAATACCTCCTAGTAACCCTGCGGCTATCTGTGGAATTGTTATTGTTGCATTGAAAATACCCATATAAACTCCCATTTTATCTGAAGGGAGTGCTGCAGAAAGAATTGCATAGGGCATAGCAAGTATTGCGGCCCAGGCAACTCCAATACCTACCATCGAGAAAATCAGACCATACTGATTTTGGATAAGAGTCATCGAGATGAGCCCGGCGCCTCCTGCCATCAGGGAGAGCATATAGATTGTTTTACGGCCAAAGCGATTAGCAAGCTTCGCCATAATCATAGAGAACAGTGCTCCAAACAGACTGTAAACTGCGAATATTACTCCAACCCAGTTCCCCGCCTCATTATAGCCGGCAGAGGTTGAATCTCCTGCAACGGTATTCCAGACATTCTGGGCAACACCCGGAGTGGTATAGACCCACATCAGGAATAGTGCAAACCACGAAAAAAACTGAACGATAGCCAAACGCCACATTGTTACAGGAATCTCTTTTAGCAATGTGAGAAAAGAACTCTTCTTCTTCTGATCCTGCTTAAGCTGGTAGTATTTTTTATACTCTTCAGGTGGAAATTCCTTTGTCCTGAAGCTTGTCCACAGAACAGAGAGCAAAAGAGTACCACCTCCAAGGTAAAATGCCCAGATAACTGTAGGAGCTACTTTCTCCCCTACTGCCGGAACATTTGAAATACCAATCCATGTCAGTACGAAGGGAAGAAGCGACCCAATTACAGCGCCTGCATTGATTAAAAAACTTTGGACAGAGTATCCCTGGTTTCGCTGTTCCTCTGATACCATATCTCCAACCAGTGCTCTGAAGGGTTGCATCGTAATATTAAATGAGGTATCCATAAAAAGGAGCATAAATGCACCAAAGAACAAAGGAGGGAGGAGATAGGCGAAGAATTCGGAATTTGGCATAAAGAACATAGCCAATGCCGAAATGATGGCTCCCATTAAAATGTAAGGAATGCGTCGTCCGAGCCGCGTCCAGGTGTTATCACTGAAAAGTCCGATTATTGGTTGCACAATCAAACCGGCAAGAGGAGCAGCAAGCCAAAAATAGCTTAAATGGTGTACATCAGCTCCCAGAGCTGATAAAATACGGCTTGTATTTCCATTTTGAAGTGAATAACCAATCTGGACACCCATAAAGCCAAAGCTCATATTCCAGAT
>CAIOOC010000230.1 GCA_903859795.1 uncultured Bacteroidia bacterium | reverse complement strand
CCATCCAATCCTTACCAGGTTGAAAGCCGGAGGAAGCACCGATATCCTTTGATACCGATGCTATAAGTTCGTTCCGGGCCTCCTCCTTTGCTTTTTCTTTGTTGACTTCAATTGCCTGACCATAATAGTAAACGTCACCGGTCTTGATCTCCAGTTCTGTTACACTTGCCTGTTGGGCGTGCATCACTAAAGGGAGGAAAAGGAAGTTCAGACAAAGTATGGTTAGGTTTCTCATAACTAAGATTAAATATTCCAGCTATCTCCCGATGACGATTACTTCCTTAAGCTTGTTATCGCCCGAGAAGAGCTTTCCTGAAACCACATTCCCTTCGAACCATTCACCTACCAGGTAATCGCCAGGCTCGGCATAGCGGTTTTTCAGATCTTTCTTAGAGATCAGCTTATGTGATTTATAATAGTATGTCCCAAGGCCATGAAGTATACCATCTTTCATTTCGCCTGCATATTTATCCCCATCGGGGAAGCTCTTTGAGGCATTCTTTGAATTCCCTGCCGGTTTTGCAGCGGCAGGGGCAGCTACAGGAGCTGGTTTGGCCTTTTCGACGGGAGCTTCAGGTTGTGTTTTGGTAGCTGGAGTTGTTACAGCAGGAGCTTGTAAAGGATTCGGTTTTACAGCAGGAGTAGGCCTTTCTGTCTTTACTACCTCTGACTTTCTCGCACCAGGAACGTCTGTTTGGGGTTTGATTATCCACATTCCGGCTAAAACGATTAAACCTAAAGCGACAATTATTGATAAAATAGTCAATATTTTTTTTACAGGGATTGTTGTTTTTGTCGGAACATCAAGTTGGCATTTACATTGTTTACAAAATGCTTCACCATCTTCATTTAAATCAGCATCTTGCTCCTGACCGTTTAAAGTACATGTTGGACTGTAGCAAATTCCTTTTACTTTTATCGTTTCCATAATTTTATACTTTTAATTTGTTGATTGCAACTAAAGCAGCTGTTCTGATTTTTGTAAATTCATCTGAATAACTATCATTTCCGCATTCCGCTAATTTTAAGGCATTTAAAATGTCGTTAGAAATTAAAGTAATTAAATTATCCTTTGCTGGTCTAAGAAAGTAGGCATTTTTATCTGCTAATTGATTATCAACTCTTTCAACTAACAATTTTTCAAACATCTTTGCATCATTTATTATTTTTGTTGAACAAGATAATAAATTTTTCTCTAAAATTAGAGGATCGTCCACAGCAGACGTTGCAGGAATTAGATAATATTCTTCACCAAATTTTGAAATTAATTCCTTTTTTAAAATACCCATACCCAATGCTAAAATCAAATAAGGTAAATACTTGTTTGTGAACAATATATCCGATTTATGCTGGTACTCAGTATCATTTAATGGAATTAGTAAAGGAAAGTTATTCCCATCGCCTTCTGTGTGCAGAGTCAATTTAGCTTCATCAAACAAAGAACCTTCCTTCCTTAATTTGTATTCATTATATAGTTTTCCTACATGATTGAAAATACGCAAAGGCATAACTTTCGAAATGTTAAAAAGAACAATTTCGTTCTCGTTTACACTATCCACAATTGTAAGATTAACGCCAGGAATTTGATCCTGTATTAAATCCTCAACTTTTTTACGAATGGGTTCGGATTCACCTTGCTTTTCAACAAATCTTGGTATAGAAAGTATATATGCCTGAGAAGCTAATGGTTTGATACCATAGAATATTTCTTTTTGCATAGTATTCGTAACAACATTCAGAACTGAGAAATCGCGTAAATCAATAATTTTTTGTTTTAATGTTGGCTCATCAAGGCTTTTCAAGTACCGGAGAATATTATTATTT
>CAIOOC010000229.1 GCA_903859795.1 uncultured Bacteroidia bacterium | reverse complement strand
GATTTGAAGAAATTTCATTCAAAGAACAGACAAATTTCCTCGAATTAATGGAGGCAGGAAAGATTCCGGGAGCTGTTTCGACCGGAGGGTTGGACCGCAATTTCTTTGCGTTGTTTCGTGATCATTCGATGCAGGGATATTACGGAAGTTCCCGTCATGGAGGGAACCGTGACAATATAAGTTACAAAATGCTGAGACTCGATTATCCACTAATCATAGGTCAAAACCGGTATAAAAATTGATTTATGGCAAATCAAAAAGTAAATGTGGTTATCGTTGGAGCCGGCGCAGGCGGCGGGGTAGTTGCCAAAGAACTGAGCACTTCCGGGATGTCCGTAGTCCTTTTCGAGCAGGGTGGATGGATTTCATATGATGACCATACCGATGATGAGCTCCATTCCGAGCGTAATCCTGTTCTGGGAAATGCCTGCGGACCGGATGACAAGCGTTACCGCCGTGTAAATATTCATACCGACGGAAGCAGTCATACTGTTTTGCCAAGCGAGGGTGATTACAACAACATTTCCGCATGCGTCGGTTCAGGCACTGTTACCTATGGTGCTTTGGCATGGAGATATATGCGCGAGGATTTTAAAATGAAAACTACTTATGGTGAAGTCCCGGGGTCAACCCTGGAAGACTGGCCGATATCCTACGATGATCTGGAACCATATTACGAGAAAGTCGAATGGGAGATCGGAGTATCTGGCGATGACAGCCAGAATCCGTTTGCCCCTCCGCGAAAAAAACTTCAACCAATGCCCCCTTTTTCTCACAACAAGGAGGCAACCAAATTGAAAGATGCTGCGTTGAGGCTGGGTTATCACCCGTTTTCGATGCCCATGTTGCGCAATTCAATCCCTTATGGAGGTCGTCCCGCCTGCTACCGTATGCGCACCTGTATCGGTTATGCCTGTCCGGTGAGTGCAAAGGCAGGGACTCATAATACTGTCATACCGGTTGCCTTAAATTCCGGAAACTGCGAACTGAGAACGCATTGCATTGTCAATGAGATTCTTGTAGATGATCGGGGTAGTATAACCGGAGTAAGCTACTTTGATCAGGAAAATAAACGTAAAACTCAGCTTGCCGACATTGTTATTCTTTCTGCTTCAGCAATTGAAACTGCGCGATTATTGCTTAACTCCAAATCCAAGTTTTTCCCAAATGGGATAGGCAATGAAAACGACTGGGTAGGACGAAATCTTCAGGGGCATGCCTATCCGCATGCATATGGTTTATTTGAAGAAGAAATCTATGATGATTTCGGACCGGGATCCACTGTTGGAATATGTGATTTCAACCATCACAATCCGGGAATCATTGGTGGCGGATATCTGGCCAACTCATTTATACGTATGCCTTACAGTTTTTCCGGGGTAAGACCGCCGGGAGAGAAGCTCTGGGGCATGGAGCACAAGATTTTTCAGCGAGATAATTTTAAGCGGATGGCCGAGGTACATGGCCCTTTCCAGGAGATTCCAAATTTCCATCAACGAGTCGAGGTTGATCCTGTTGTAAAGGATTTCTGGGGAATTCCTGTACCACGTCTTTCCGGGAAAACGCATGATGAAAACATCGCCGGATGCACTTTTATGGCTGGTAAGGCTGAGTTGTGGCTCAAAGAAGCCGGGGCTGTCAAAACCTGGAAAGGGATGGGAATTGCCAATGGAGTAAGTGCTGGTCAGCATCAGGCGGGAACATGCCGGATGGGAAATGATCCCAAAACTTCTGTAACCGATAAGTTTGGACGCATCCATGCAGTTCCCAATCTTTTTGTTGCCGACGGAAGCCTTCACGTCACCAATGGCGGTTTTAACCCGGCACTGACTATTATGGCTCTTGGGTTTTGGGTCGGAGGTCATATAGCCTCCGAATGGACTAAAGGAAACCGGTTTAAATAAAAATACGATGATGGGAAAATCTGTGCTTCACAAAATATTAGTGCCGGTAGTTCTTTTATTCCTCTTTGTCTCCATTGGATTTGGGCTGTTCTATGGCTATTGGAATTCTGCCTCTCCTGCAAAAACCTGTGCGTCCTGCCACGAAATTGGCGGTTCAGTTGATCTGCTCACCCAATCCGCTCACAGGAATCTTGGGTGTAAGGAGTGTCATGGTACAGCGCTAAGTAACGGCGTTCACAGCCTGAGAGAGAAAGGGATGATGATTATTGACCACATTAACGGGGTGACTGACGAGGATATCAAACTTAATGAGTCTCAAATCCTTGAGGTGATGAACAACTGTACGAGGTGCCATAAAACTGAACAAACCAAGTGGTTATCAGGCGGACATTCAGCCAGATATCAGGATATTTTCCTGAATGAAAAACATAACAAAACAGAACAGCTTAATTTTGATTGCTTACGCTGCCACGGGATGTTTGCTGATGAAAGCATCGGACAGCTCCTCGAACCACTGAATAGAACTGGTCCCTGGAAATTCAAAGATAATTCGGTAGGCCAGAAACCTGTTATTCCTTGTCTGGCATGTCACCAGATTCACTTTGTCGGCTCACCCCATCAAAACCCGGACTATTCAAATCCTCAAAACGCTTTTTACCAACGAAAAGTCAATAACTCTGTAGTCAGCTTTTATAACCGTCACGAAAAAACTCATATTTCAGCCGAAAATCTTCCTGTTTTGCAGCTTTGGGAAGGCGAACGACCGGTTAATATTGCCTTTGATCCGATTATGCGTAATTGCACCCAGTGCCATGCCCCAAACGGGAAACATCAGGCCGGAACCAGCGACGATCGCACACCACGCGGAGTTCACGAAGGATTTTCCTGCACAACCTGTCATGATCCCCATTCAAACGATGCAAAGCAAAGCTGTGCGAAATGTCACCCGGCAATTTCACATTGCAAAATCGATGTTACTACCATGAATACAAGCTTTAAAGAACGGGAAAGTCCGAACAATATCCATTGGGTTTCATGTACAGGCTGTCATCCCGGGGGAAGGCCAAAAAATCAATAAAAATTTAATCAGAATCTCCCTGGTTAAGAGTATATCCGGTTTTTAAATCAATTATTTTTAACAACAAAAATAAAACTGCTAATTTTTAACAAAATGAAAAAACTATTACTAATCTTATCCGTATGCCTTCTTAGCGTTTTAGAAGTCGCTGCACAATCAGCCTTTAACGGTCTGGAAATGAATATGGGAAATTTATCCCGGATGTCAAGTGCGAAAACCCGCTCAATAAGTCCTGAAAATTTCACAGGAGAGAAAGGGAAGGCAGGAATGGCCAGACTGGAAGACAAAGATGTTCCAAACAAGGCGAACGCAAGTAACGCTGCGCGGGACCTTGGACAGGGCTGGAAAGTAAATCCTTATGTTCGCATCAAGCCGGGTGAAACATTTACGATGGCTGAAATTGAAGGGTCTGGTGCGATCCAGCATATCTGGATGACCCCAACCGGTAACTGGCGTTCTTCAATTATACGGATTTACTGGGACGACGAAAAAGAACCCTCTGTAGAATCACCTGTCGGTAATTTCTTTTGCATGGGATGGAATGCATATGCCCCGCTTAGTTCGATGGCGGTCTGTGTCAATCCAGGAAGCGCTTTTAATTGCTACTGGTCCATGCCTTTTCGCAAAAAATGCAGGATCACAATGGAAAATGTAAACGATACCGATCCGATGTCGCTTTATTATCAGGTCGATTATACACTGACAGACGTACCTGCCGATGCGGCTTATTTCCATGCCCAGTATCACAGGTCAAATCCGAACGAAACATCCTCGTACACAATTGTAGACGGAATTAAAGGTAAGGGACAGTTTGTTGGAGTTTACCTCGCCTGGGGTGTAAGTAACAACGGGTGGTGGGGTGAAGGTGAAATCAAATTCTATATTGACGGAGATAACAAATTTCCAACCATCTGTGGCACGGGGACTGAAGATTATTTCTGTGGATCGTATGATTTCGATACCAAAAAGAAAAACAATGCTGGTGTGGATGAGGTTCAATATACCGAATTCTGTACTCCTTATTCGGGATTGAACCAGGTTATCAGGGGAGATGGCCATTACAATGTGATGCAGCGTTTCGGACTTTATCGCTGGCATATTCTCGATCCGGTACGTTTTGAGAAAGACCTTAAAATTACAATCCAGGATTTGGGATGGAGAAACGGCGGAAGATATTTACAACAACATTCAGATATATCTTCGGTCTGTTTTTGGTACCAGGCCGATCCCCATTCTTCATTCCCCAAATTACCTTCATTCCCGCAACTTGACGTAAATTAAAAACGCCTTTAAAACATATCACCTAAGATTTCGCCAGGCTTTACATCGTCTGTCAATAGTTTATTCAGTTTGGATTTTTATTGGGGACGATAACCGGGCTTTAAATCTTTGGATATAATCGAACCAGGCAATCGATGTTGTGATTTCGTTGGCCTTATCCCATACTGCACCAGTATAATAGATAACTGAACCATCGGCACTAGTGACTGTTCGGGCTAATAACTGTTTCCCGGTAACTATTATTTCAGTTACCGGGGAGAGTATTACCGAACCTACACCCGTTGTGCCGTCTTCCCCATGGCGGGGTTCCCAGTATGCCATCAGCCCCTCCGCCTCATTCAGCAACATGGCCCCAGGTTCTTTTCTTTTTGCTATACCTATAACCACCGGCAATGAAAACTTTTGAACTCCGGAGAACTGCGCCTCCACCCTGCAAAGCTGGGAACCTGCATCAATTGAAATCTTCTTGGATACCTTTACTTTTGATCCGTTTATGTCCCATTCATCATAGTCCAGAATAAAAGATGTGCGTAAAGGTCCATTATCCAAAACTCTCCAACGCCTGTAATTCTTTGGATAATAGATCGAATCTTTCACATAAGGGGCGATATCGCCGGCACCCAGTGTGGATCCTACGGTGTAAAAATCCAATCCATCCCCAAAATCCTTATGGTAATCACCTCGTTTATAACGCTCGTTAAGAATAAGTCTGTCGGTTCGTTTTACCCAAACGTCCATTCCGTAAGCCATTTCAGAAGGGGATTGTTCCAACGCCTTACCATACATCCGGAAAGCAATTTTGTCGTTCTCCCAGGCAAAATCGTCCTTACGTTCAGGTACAAATCTTCCAAAAGTTTTATATACTATAGCGGCTGGTTTTCCTTTCCGAATAGCTACTCTGATTTTTCCATTTATTGCAAGATCAATCTGGATCAGCAAGTTTTGAACCATTTTTTTTCCTATAAACTCCAACTGGTAGGGTAACTCCTTTTTCGTAACAAGATTTACAATTTTGAAACTGGCGGTATCAATCTTCGGATATTTCAATAAAATATCGTTCCAGGCAACTGAGATCACCTCCCCTTTCCTTTCAACAGGAATTGGATTGGAGATTGTAATTACAGCTATATTAGGTTGAGCGGAAACCGGATTATCAAACAGAAAACAAAAGAAGAGAAGTAGGGCAAATAGCTTATTCATATCTAATTATGCGTATTTTAAAGAGTTTATTGCAAGCAAAAATAGCCAGTAGACACAAAAACACGAAGGGTCACTAAATAAAACTAAAGAACTCACTAATGGAAGCGACTTAATAACTCCTGGGGATTTGCTTTATTTTTTGGTAGCGCAATAAAGCCTCCAGATAGTAATAATCTGCGTAAACCAATGGAACATCTACTTCCGAATTACCTGGTTTATGTCCTGTGCTGTGCATCAGGATAAAATGGTTGTTTTCACCTGATTTAGCATGGTATGCCTGGCTTGATAATGATTCAAGCATCTTTGTAGCCACGGCAATATAATTTCGCTTTTGTTTGCTGTCTGAATATTGACTTAGTTCCAGTAGTGCTGAAGCAGCGATGGCAGCCGCTGATGCATCCCTTACCTCTCCAGGTCTGCTGTAATCCCAGTACGGGACCTTATCAGCCGGAAGGTTGGGATTGTTCAGAATGAATGATGCAATTTTATTAGCCTGAGCCAGATACTTAAGATCTCTGGTTTCGCGGTACATCACCGTATAACCATATAAACCCCATGACTGCCCCCGCGACCAGGCAGATTCGTCTGCCGCCCCCTGGTGCGATTTCCTTGCGAGCACTTCACCATTCGGACCATAACAAACAACATGATAACTGCTGTTATCCGGTCGAAAATGATTCTTTAGCGTATTATCCGCATGGGTAATACAAATTTTGTAGAAATCTTTGTTCCCGGACGCTTTGGCTGCCCAAAGTAAAAACTCCAGGTTCATCATATTGTCGATAATAACCGGATAATTATAGGTCTTTTGAAAGACTTCCCACGATTTTATTAATCCGACTTTGGGATCAAAACGGGTCGCAAGGGATTTTGCTCCTGTCAACAATATATCCTTGTATTTCCCATTGTGGGTCAGGCGATAACCATTACCAAAAGGGCAGTATAGCATAAACCCAAGGTCGTGAGTTTTTGTATTATCCTTTTCCTTTTCAACTGCCATGGTCCAACGTTCAGCAGCTTCCTTCCATTTTGGGTCCTTTGTGAATTCATAAATATACCAGAGCGAACCGCCGAAAAAGCCGCTGCACCACCAATCTGAGGGTTGATTTTCAGCCGAGCCATCCGGTTTGGTTGATTGTGGAAATTGCGTCATATCAGGATGTGAAGCGAGCATCCCTTCATATTGTTTAGCCGCAAACTCAAACTCCTTCTGAACATTGATCTGGCCAGATACAGTTTGAGAGAAATAAAATAAGACGAGCAATGTCGTAAGTATTTTCATTGGAGCCTGAATTATCTAAGATATAGAAGTATATAATATTGTGTTTTATCGTAGCATTCATTTAAAATTCACTCTATCGCCGCTAGGCGGTTTGAGGTGCACAGCACCGTCAGTATGGTAACCTGCTAATCCATCAGATTGAATTCAACAGATTTTCGCCCTCCACATATCCGAAATTTGCAAGGATCCCCCCGTCAACATACAATAAATGTCCATTTACATAGTTGCTTGCAGATGAAGCAAGAAATACTGCAGCTCCTCCAAGATCCTCCGGGTCACCCCATCGGCCGGCTGGTGTCCGGGTCATCACCAGGTTATTGAACGGATGGCCATTTACCCGTATGGCTTCGGTTTGAGCAGTTGCAATATATCCCGGACCGATACCATTTATCTGAATATTATGCTTTGCCCATTCGCAACACATATTGGCGGTCAAAAGTTTAAGCCCACCTTTTGCCGAAGCATAGGCTGAGACTGAATTCCGGCCATAAATACTCATCATCGAACAAATATTGATAATCTTACCACCTCCCCGGCTTATCATCGAAGGGACAACCCGTTTAGAAACAATAAAAGGTGCAACAAGATCGACATCAATGACCTGACGGAAATCCTCAACAGCCATATCAAGTATGGGTACCCGTTTTATCATTCCGGCATTATTTACCAGAATATCGACGGGCCCAACCTCCGATTCGATGATTCCAATTCCTCTTTCAACCTCCTCCTCTTTTGTGACGTCAAAGGCAATTGCGAACACATCGATTCCATCGGCTGCATAACTCTTTTTACAAGCCTCCAACCGATCTTCATCATGGCCATTTATACATATTCGGGCACCGGCATGTGCAAGTGCCTTGGCTATTGCCATCCCTATACCGCGGGTTCCACCTGTTACGAGAGCAACTTTACCTGTCAGATCAAACATCTTCATTTGATGGTTATTTTAATTTAAGTGGGTTAATTCTGCTGGCGGCTTCTTGCAACTGGCAACTAGCCGATTGTACCTTAATTGATTGTCTGCTATTTTTAAACTTGTTTTGAAAATAGATACCTAATTCATTGACGGATCAGCCCAAAACTGGTTGCTAGCAGCCAGTTACCAGAAGCTACATACTTCATTCCAATCCTTACCTAAGCTGATCCGGTTTTACAATATCCATATCGGCATAGTTAAGATTCTCCCCGGCCATTCCCCAGATAAAGGTATAGCTTGATGTTCCTGCGGCTGAATGAATAGACCATGAAGGGGAGAAAACCGCTTCCTCGTTTTGCATCCAGATATGACGAGTCTCCTTGGGATCACCCATAAAATGGCAGATAGCCTGCCCCTGAGGAACCTCAAAATAGAAATAGGCTTCCATTCGGCGGCTATGGGTATGTGCAGGCATTGTATTCCAGACACTTCCGGGTTTTAATTCCGTCATTCCCATCTGTAACTGGCATGTCTGCACAACTGAATTAACCAACAACTTATTGATAGTACGTGCATTAGATTCAGCCATGGTTCCCATTTCTACAACTTCCGCTTCTTTTAACGTGACTTTCTTTGTCGGATATTCTTTATGTGCAGGGGCAGAATTGATGTAGTACCGGGCGGGTAAAGCCGGGTTATCTGATGAGAACACCACCAATTTGCTCCCTCTTCCAACATACAACGCCTCTTTAAACCCAAGCTCATAAAGTGTCTCATCGATGGTTACAATTCCGCTTCCACCTACATTGATGATTCCAAGTTCACGGCGCTCGCAGAAGTATTCAGCCTTTAGCGGATCAATAGGTTCGAGGTGGAGGCTTTTATTCAGTGGAACGGCTCCTCCAACAATATATCTGTCGTATTGTGAATAAGTCAGCGAGATCATCTCCTCTTTCATAAGATTACCGACCAGATATTCTTTACGCAAACGATCTGTATCATAACTCTTTGCATCATTTGGATGAGTTGCAAAACGTTCTTCGAAAATTGTATCCATAGTAGTAGTTTAAAGCATTTCAATTATTTCCTTAAAGTTGTAAAAATAGAAAAATAATTTATTTTTGCAATCGATTGCGCATAAAATTCTGTCAATGAGAAAACACTCTGAAATTACAATCCACAATCTGGCAAAAGAGCTTAAAATATCTGCATCGACGGTATCGCGTGCTTTGAAGGACAATGTCAGAATCAGTGAAAAAACAAGGAAAATTGTACAGCAAAAAGCCATTGAAATGGGTTACCGCCCAAATATACTTGCTGCTAATCTTCGCAGTAAACGGACAATGACTCTTGGAGTTGTCGTTCCCCGAATCGATCGCTATTTTTTTGCCTCCGTGATCAGTGGTATAGAAGATTATGCATGGACTGAAGGTTTCAACGTAATTATCTCTCAATCGAATGACCTGCTTATTAAAGAGGCAAATTGTGTTACCAACCTGTATAATAACAGGGTTGACGGGCTGATTATTTCAATTTCAATGCAAACTGACGAGGACAAACATCTCAGATTGTTTTCAGAAAATCATATTCCTCTCCTATTTTTCGACAGGTACTGTTCAACTATTGAGAGTGACCGGATTTTGGTCGACGATTTTGATGCAGGTTATAAGATCACCAGACACCTGATTGACCGGGGATGCAAACGAATTGCCTATATTGCGGGACCAGGAATGCTCAATATATACAAAAACAGGAAGGCGGGGTTCCTCAAAGCACTTGAAGAATCCGGGGTCCCGGTTGTTGAAAAATATCTAGAAGAGACAGGGCTTACAAAAGAAGAGGGACGGAAAGCATTTTCACGGTTGATGACTCTCTCCGATCCTCCGGATGGAGTATTTTGCGGTAATGATACTACCGCTCTGAGTGCCCTGGAATATTGTCAGGAACATCGGGTGAGAGTTCCCGAGGACGTAGCGCTGGTCGGATTCAGTGATGAACCTTACAGTGCAGTGGTTACCCCTTCACTTTCAACGGTGAAACAACCGGGTTATGAAATAGGTTACCTGGCGGCACAAAAGATCATTCACCGAATCCAAAACATTAATTCCGATGAACCTTTTGAACAAATTGAACTTCCAACGCAATTAATCATTCGAAATTCATCTAAATAGAATATATTTGGATCTGGAACGATTTGTATAGATAATGAAGCCTGCATTAAAGCTGATCAGTTAATGAGTTGCGATTCGCATCTGGCGACAGGCGGCTGGCCTGAATTCTGGTTATTAATTGACTTTTAAATTTTATCTAATTTAAGAACTTCACTTATGAAAGTAGTCACATTTGGAGAGATTATGCTTCGGTTGGCAACCCCTGGCTATTTAAGGTTTTCGCAGAGCACTGAGCTTTCGGCAACCTTTGGTGGCGGTGAAGCAAATGTCGCAGTTTCGCTGGCCAACTTCGGAATTCCAGTTGATTTTGTCAGCCGTCTTCCTAAAAATGACATCGGGCAGGCCTGTATTATGGACCTGCGAAAATACGGTGTCAATACAAACAATATTATTTGGGGTGGAGAGCGGATGGGAATCTATTTCCTCGAAACCGGAGCAGTCAGCAGAGGCAGTAAGGTAATCTACGACCGTTCACATTCTGCAATTTCGGAAATTATACCAGGAATGATAAACTGGGACGCCGTTTTTGAAGGCGCCAACTGGTTTCACTGGACGGGAATAACGCCAGCAATTTCGCAGAATGCAGCGGATGTATGTCTCGAAGCTATCGGCAAAGCGAATGAAAAAGGTATTACCGTTTCATGTGATCTGAACTATAGGAAGAATCTTTGGAAATATGGCAAGAAAGCGGGAGAAGTTATGCCCTTTTTGGTTGAAGGAACTGATGTTATCCTGGGAAACGAAGAAGATGCACAGATGGTGTTTGGCATTCAACCTGACGGAGTCGATGTTAAAAGCGGACACCTGGAAGCTGCTGCATATGAATCTGTTTCAAGGCAGATCATGGCCAGGTTTTCGCGCTGTAAAAAAGTCATTACCACCCTCCGGGGATCGGTAAATGCAAATCACAATAGTTGGGCAGGGGTACTATGGGATGGAGAACAGTTGTTTGAATCCCCAACTTACGAAATCACCCATATCGTTGACCGGGTTGGGGGTGGCGATTCATTTATGGGAGGACTAATTTATGGTTTGCTGACTTATAGCAATGACCAGCAGGCGCTGAATTTTGCAGTTGCAGCGTCATGTCTGAAACATACAATATATGGTGATTTTAACCAGGTTACGGTTGATGAAGTAGAAAAACTGATGGCAGGTGATGCCTCAGGTCGCGTTGCAAGATAATAATGAACTTAAAATAAACGGTATGGCACGCTTTACAAGATTAGAAGTAATTCAGAAAATGAAGGACACCGGAATTATTCCGGTATTCTACAACAGTGATGTTGAGTTGTGTAAAAAGGTGGTCAAAGCTTGTTACGACGGGGGAATCCGTGTTTTTGAATTTACCAATCGGGGCGATTTTGCTACTTTGGTATTTTCGGAACTTCATCAATGGGCTATCAAAGAATGTCCTGAAATGATAATGGGAGTTGGGTCGGTCGTAGATGGCCCCACCACTGCGATGTATATTGCCCTTGGTACCAATTTCATTGTCTCACCGCTGATTGATGAGGAGATAGCTCGAATTTGTAACAAACGTAAAATATCGTGGAGCCCCGGATGTGGGTCTGTCACTGAGATTGGCCGGGCGCACGAGCTTGGTTGCGAAGTGGTGAAGATTTTCCCGGGATCAGCAGTCGGTGGTCCGGGCTTTATTTCAGCCTTATTGGGTCCTATGCCATATACCAGTATTATGGTCACAGGCGGGGTAACTCCTGATGAGGAGAACCTTACTAAATGGTTTAAAGCTGGCGCCTTTTGTGTTGGAATGGGATCACAACTTTTCCCTAAAGAGGTGCTGGCGAGCGGCGATTTGGGTACTGTAACCGATACCTGCCGAAAATGCCTGTCAATAGTTCAAAAATTAAAATAATTATTTGATTATATCCTTCCCCTCTTTTTCATCTTTTTTAACCTCATTGACCTGTTTCTTCCTAATGTTATCAGGTTTATGACCCTGGCTATGTTTTTGGTCACCTTTCAGATCCTTGTGCCCACTTTTTTCAAGAGCACGACCTTCGTTAGGGAGTGTAATCTGAACTCTGTCTGATTGTTTTTACTTTGGTAGCTCAAATCTACAAATTTTCTCTTTTTTCAATCCTTAAATGCTTTTCAGAAAGATTCTGG
>CAIOOC010000228.1 GCA_903859795.1 uncultured Bacteroidia bacterium | reverse complement strand
GTTTACATTCACCCCTACCTGGTTGCTGTTTTATGGGATCATTCTGTGGATTATCATCAGAAAATACGATAATAAATCTCTTTTAATAATTGTCGCCCTCGTTCTGTTGATTCTGTGTTCAGATCAGTTTGCAGGTATAATCAAACATATGGTTCAACGGCTTCGTCCATCAAATGATCCGGCGATCAGCAAGCTAACGCATGTATTCTTCAGTAAGGGAGGTGAATTTGGTTTTGTTTCAGCACATGCAGCAAATACGTTCGCCTTTGCAACATTTACCCTTTTGCTTTTCAGGAACAACAGATATACAACATTTATTATCCCCTGGGCTGCGCTTATTTCATATAGCCGGATCTATCTGGGTGTTCACTTTCCCGGAGATGTTTTTGGAGGAGCTATATTAGGTGTCCTGGTGGGAATTGGAATCTTTAAATTGCTCTTATTCTTTGAAGCAAGATTAAACCCAGTCAATCTTTTTGCCAGAAACAAGCTAAAAGACAAAGATGCAAACCGAATTATTGTTACCGGTCTTTTCATCATGATTATGTCAATCGGGATAGTTACCCTATTTCTTCAGAATAACCTCATCGCAATAAAATAGGGGATCGGGATAGTTCCAAACCTTATTTCAGGACCACTCAATATTACCTCAGGATCTTTCTAGCAGGGGCCTTCTGCTCAGGTGCAGGTCCGCGCTTGTAAATAATCAGTCCGTTCAGAAAATTGCGTAATAACTGATCCCCGCATGGTTTGAAGTTGGGATGGTCTTCAGTACGGAAAATTGCCCCCAATTCACTTTCTGTAATGTTAAAATCAACCAGTTTAAGAATTGAAATGATGTCAGTATTTTTAAGACTTAGCGCAACGCGAAGCTTCTTGAATATGTCATTATTGTCCATAATTATGCAATTTAGAATTTGAATCCGGGAAAATCCGTTTTGCAGGTTTCTCTGATTACACCCGATTTGAGAATTGCCATTACCCTGCCGTGCAAATTTAAGAAAAGTAATAAAAAAAGCCATCCCTTTTTGAGGATGGCTTTTCATAAGTTAACCAACTAAGTGGTTTATCTGTGGAAAAGTAACTCGCGATATTTTGGTAATGGCCAGTACTCGTTATCAACAACTTCTTCAAGCTTATCGATATGGTAACGGATCGTACTTAAGTATGGGCGAACTGTTTTTTCATAGGCAAACGCCTTATCTTTACCATGCTCAATCAGGTTGGCAACTTTACGGGCTTCTCTCATCTCGCTAACCTGTGCCTTAATTGTAGAAACATGTCCGGAAATTTTACGGATCAAATCAAGACGTGCACCGGCAAGCTCCTTGAATTCTTCTGCAGAGAAGATCTCTTTCAACCCCTTCACATTTTCAATCAGAGTGGTCTGATAAGAAATAGCGGTCGGAACTATATGATTAATTGCGATATCTCCGAGTACACGGGATTCAATCTGAATTTTCTTCATGAATTTTTCCATTTCAACCTCAACACGTGCTTCGATTTCGATTGGGGTGAATATACCCAGGTCTGCAAAAACTTTGCGCGATTTCGGTGAAAGGTAGGCTTCAAGTGCCTGTGGAACATTTTTAATATTGGTCAAACCACGACGTTCAGCTTCATCTGCCCACTCCTGACTGTAACCGTTACCGTCAAAACGAACCGGTTTACATTCAATGATATATCTCTTCAATACCTGGAAAATTGCTTCATCCTTCTTGATATCTTTCTCAATCAGGGCATCAACATCCTTTTTGAACTGAATCAACTGGCTGGCAACTACAGAGTTGAGTGCAATCATCGCGGACGCACAGTTCGCTGATGAGCCTACCGCACGGAATTCAAATCTGTTTCCTGTAAAGGCAAAAGGTGAAGTACGGTTACGGTCTGTATTGTCAAGTAGAATCTCCGGAATACGTCCAATATTCAGTTTGAGTGAAGTTTTTTCATCAGGAGTCATCTTGCGATCATTCACGTTATCTTCAAGAAGGTCTAGCATCCTGTTCACTTCTGTTCCAAGGAAAGAAGAGATAATTGCAGGTGGCGCCTCATTAGCTCCCAAACGATGGGAATTGCTTGCAGAAACAATAGATGCACGCAGTAAATCCTGATTATCATAAACAGCCTTAATTGTATTTACAATAAAAGTAAGGAACTGAAGATTTGTTTTTGGGTTCTTCCCAGGAGAGTAAAGGTTTACACCGGTATTTGTGGAAAGTGACCAGTTGTTATGTTTCCCTGATCCATTAATTCCTGCGAAAGGTTTTTCGTGAAGCAGCACGCAGAATCCGTGGTGACGTGCAATTTTAGCCATCAGGTCCATAATCAACTGGTTATGGTCGTTGGCAAGATTCACTTCTTCAAAGATCGGGGCAAGCTCAAACTGGTTTGGTGCAACCTCATTGTGACGGGTCTTGCACGGAATTCCAAGTTTGTAGGCTTCGTTCTCAAGATCCTCCATAAACATTGCAACTCGTTCAGGAATAGATCCGAAATAGTGGTCTTCAAGCTGCTGATCTTTAGCAGAGGAGTGTCCCATCAGGGTACGGCCTGTGAGCATAAGGTCAGGACGTGCATAATATAAGGCTTCGTCAACAAGGAAGTATTCCTGTTCCCAGCCTAGATTCGCATTCACCTGAGTTACATTCTTGTCAAAAAACTGACAAACGTCAACAGCCGCCTTATCAACAGCGTTCAGAGCTTTTAATAATGGTGCCTTATAATCGAGAGCTTCACCAGTATAAGAAATAAATACAGTTGGAATTGAGAGTGTTGTGCCAACAATAAATGCAGGAGAAGAAACATCCCATGCAGTGTAACCGCGGGCTTCAAAAGTGTTTCGGATACCGCCGCTTGGGAAAGAAGAAGCATCAGGCTCCTGCTGTGCAAGTAGTTTGCCGGAGAAGCTTTCAACCACACCACCAAGTTCTGAATGATCAATAAATGCATCATGCTTTTCTGCAGTGCCGTCCGTTAACGGGTGAAACCAGTGCGTATAATGAGTTGCACCATTCTCCATTGCCCAAGCCTTCATTCCAATGGCAACCTGATCTGCAATCTTACGATCAATGGTTGTCCCATTGTCGATCGCATCAATGATCCCTTTGAACGATTCCTTGGATAAATACTTTTTCATTTTAGGACGGTCAAAAACCAACATCCCATAATAATCAGATGTGAGGTTCTCCTCCCTTTTTACCTGAACGGGTTTTCTGGAATTAACAACCTCAAGAGCCTTAAATCTCAATGTAGCCATAATTAGTGATATTTAACGATTAAATTACTTTTTCTAAAATTTGCAGCTAAATTACACTTTTTTCAATTATACCCCCATATTTTTATCCGAATATTAAATAATTCACATTTTTTTAACATTAATTGCCAGAATTATTGGATTTTTAGTGAATTTATATCAATTTGAACTAATCACTGTTTCAATCTTATCATCATTTTACACGGAATATGCATCCTATCCCAAACATACTTACCATTTAATGAGTAAAAACAG
>CAIOOC010000227.1 GCA_903859795.1 uncultured Bacteroidia bacterium | reverse complement strand
TTTTATAAAATTATGTATATCGTCATTAAAAAATTTAAAAGTGAATCAATTGAAAAATCAATAGAAAATACACAAAACGCTTTTGTTCCCGCTGTTTCTAAAATGTCAGGTTTTGTAGATTATCATATGATTAAATCAGAAGATAATACAGTTACTTCTGTAATATTATTTAATTCTAAAGCCGAAGGAGATGCTTCAATATCTATGTCTGCACAATGGGTTAAAGATAATGGAGTAGAATCCCTATATCAAGTACAAGAAATAATTACTGGGGAAGTTGTAGCTAAAGGATAAATATAGTCATTATTAATATATCATTTTATATGAATCCTAAGGGGTTTAAAGCAAAAGAATTATTATCGCAGTATGAAATTGAAAATATTATTAGAGATTGTGAATGGAAAGATGATGTTTCTGAATCACCAAAACAAGTCAAAAGTAAAGAAGAAATACTAGAGGAATTTGAGGATGTTTATCACGAATTAATGTTAGATAAAGAAAAACCAGTTCTTGTATTTGATACGTGTATACATTCTGGTAATTCTCTTAGTCCTGTTAAAAAAACTTTAGAGCAGGCAGGATTTTCAAATATTAAAATAGGGGCAGTAAATCCAGTTGATGATTATTCAAAGGTTAATACTGATTTTTATATAACAAAAAAAGAACCTGAAAAAGGATGCTATCCATTTGATCGAGATAGAATTATTGAAAAAACATTTGATCATGTATATTCACAAAAAACACAAAATCTTCAAAAACGAGAGAGGTCTATTTTACTTCGTAAAGAAATTAAAAGAATAATGGGTGATTTTCTTAAACAAGATAATAATTGATATTCAACTAGGCAGGGGAATAATTAGGATACATAAAAAAGAAGGTGCTCCAGATGAATTACCTACAATAAAAGAGTTGTTTAATCAAGAATAATTAAGTAATATTGACTTTTTATCAAATAATGATATACTGCGAAAGTATAAGTTTTTTGACATTTGATTTAGGTTGGTATTTAAAATTAAATTGTTTTTGTTTCAAATATTTTGAGATAAAAACAATTTAATTTAAAAATGTCTAACCTAATCTAATAATTATGAAACAACAATCGATCACAGAAAAAAAAGAAGATTTTGATGTAGTCTTTACTGATTTTTTATTGAAATACCCAGAATACATTAATCCTGTTCTGGATGATTTAAGAAAAACAGAATTTACCAGTTTAAACGGCGTATATGCTGATTGGACAGGGGCTGGTTTGCCCACAAATTCTCTAATCGAAAAGCACATGAGGTTTTTACAAAGAAACATTTTGGGAAATCCTCATTCTTTTCACAAACCGTCTTCTAAAGCAGATGAAAAGATAATGCAAACTAGAAACGCAATTCTATCTTTTTTAAATGCAAATCCTGAGGAATATGAGGTAGTTTTTACCTCAGGAGCTACTAGCGCAATTTTAATATTGCAACATTATATGTTTGGAGGCGGGGAATTATTGCTAACAGCAGACAATCATAACTCAGTAAATGGGTTGAGAGAGATTGCGAAAAAAAAGGGGGCAACCGTTCGTTACACCCCTATTACAAATGAACTACAGTTTGACGAAGAAGTACTTCAAAAGCGTTTATCTTACCCCAGGAGCTGGAATGGTAATAAGCTTTTTGTTTATCCTGCTAAGTCAAATTATAGTGGAAATATACATTCGCTTGATTGGGTAAATATTGCTCAAGAAAAAGGGTGGGACGTAATGCTTGATGCTGCGGCTTTTCTCCCAAACAACAAATTAGATCTGAGTGTCGTAAAACCAGATTTTATTCCAATTTCTTTTTATAAGTTATTTGGATATCCGACAGGTATTGGGTGTCTTGTAATTAAGAAAGATAAATACAGAAAGCTTGATAAAATGTGGTTTTCTGGCGGGAGTATCTTACTGGTAAGTGTCAAACTCGATTATTTTGTTCCTGAATCAATCGGTCATATGCGATTTGAAGATGGTACTATAAACTTTGGTGGAATTCCAGCAATCTTTAATGGTCTTGAGTTTATGAAAGAACTCGGAGAGTATAAAGGAAGAATAACTTCAATTGCATCTTATTTGCATGATTCTTTATGTAAAATAAAAGTAGGTTCTAACTCAGTTGTTGTTCATAACATTAAGGGTAATGACACAGTCGTTTTCAATATAAAGAAAGACGGCAACATTCTGGATGCTTCATTGTTTGAGCAAGCGGCAAGTAAAGCCGGGATTTATGTTCGTAATGGATGTTTTTGTAATCCTGGGGTAAATGAAAAATTGTTTGGTTATAGCGTAAAGGATGAAGAATTTTATAATTCGGAAATATTACCTTATGAGATAAACTTAAATCATTTTGAGGAAAATTCAGGTAAACCAGTCGGAGCCTTGAGAGCTTCATTCGGATACGTAAATGATTTTTCAGATGTTTATAAAATTGCTGAATTTACAAAGAAGTATCTGGCGATTCTTTAATAGAAGCTGATGATGAATATTTTATAGAGGAGCTGATCACACGATCTGCTCCTTTTTTATTTGAGGATTAGTAATTATTACCTATT
>CAIOOC010000226.1 GCA_903859795.1 uncultured Bacteroidia bacterium | reverse complement strand
TTTGAATATTTATGACACGACAGGAGGTTGCGAAGATCCACGCATCGTTGAGACACCTGAAGGCGGGTATGTCATGACATTTACTGCCTGGAATATGAAGGTTCCAAATCTATCTGTGGCTTTTTCCAAAGATCTATTTCACTGGCAAAAGAGAGGCCCTGCCTTTGCGAAAACGTATAACGGCAGGTATCTGAATAATTGGTCCAAATCGGGTTCCATAATTACCCGGATGGTCAATGACCGTCTTATCGCAGCAAAAATTAACGGTAAAAATGCAACAGACGGAACCGGAACAACCGACCTGCCAAAGGGAACTTATTCAGTCGGAGAGGCTTTATTCGACCTTACTGATCCTTCAAAACTTACTGGACGCAAAGATAAATGCGTGCTGAAACCAACTCTTCCCCACGAAGTATCAGGTCAATATAAATCGGGCGATACCTTTTCGGAAGGACTGGTCTTTTTCAAGAAAAAGTGGTTTTTATATTACGGTACTGCCGACTCGTTTATCGGACTGGCGATCTCGGAAAATCACGATTAAGTTACTCCTTCAAAGTGAAAAAAGATTGTTCGGATATCATAATTTATTGTAAGCAAAATGGATACAAAATCACTATTAATCATCGCCTTATTAATTTTAACAGGCAATTATGGAATTGCTCATCAAGCTGCAAAGCTCACTGTCAATGTAAGCTTCCGGATTGTTGACGCCTCTTCAGGAATGATTACTCCTGCCATGATTTGTCTCACCAGCCTGAATGACAGCTCAATACATACACCAACCATGAATTCGGTAAAAGGCTCTGTCTCGAAGACTTCCGATTTTTATAAAGGGATTGAATTTAATACGAATAAAAACTGGACAGGTCCGATCCGGAAGATGAATGGTTCAGGAGACAATAACGACAGAAGCTTTGTTTATGGTTCATTGTCATCCCTGCCATATTGGAAGGACCCCGTTATGTACCAGGTTTCAGGCGATTTCAATATTGAGTTATCACCGGGGAAATGGCACATCAGCATTGAACATGGGAATGAATATATCCCTGTTGATGAGGAGTTTATTGTCAGTGACAAGGAGAAGAATTTCACAAAACCCTTTTCGCTAAAACGGTGGATTAATCTGCCTCAACGAGGTTGGTATTCGGGAGATGTCCATGTTCACCATCCCACTAACAAGCCTGCGTTCAGAGATTTTCTGCTTGAATATGGAGCTGCAGAGGATGTTCATCTGGTTAATGTACTCGAGATGGGGCATCATTCCGACGCGAACAATGATTTCAAACAGGAAGGATTTGGGGAAAAGTTCAGGGTCAGTAAAGGAAATATTTGCCTTGTCTCAGGTCAGGAGGATCCACGGAGTGAATTCGGCCACATAATCGGGTTAAACATAAACAAGCTGGTAAGGGAGGCCGATTATAATTATTACGATCTGGTTTTTAAGAAGTTACATCAGGAGGAGGGTACAATCGTAGGCTTTGCTCATTTTTCCTGGAATGGGTGCGATCTGCCTCGTGGATTTCCATGGTATGTCACAACCGGAGATATCGATTTCGTCGAACTTCTCCAGTTTGCCAGGATTAATACGTTGGATTATTACGATTATCTTGATCTTGGATTCAGACTTACTGCTGCGGCAGGAAGTGATATTCCATGGGGATCGACAATGGGAGAGGTCAGGACATTTGTTTATACTGGTAAGGCATTTTCACCGGATGCCTGGTTTAAAGGGTTAAAAGCGGGTAATACATTCGTTTCAAATGGCCCTGCATTATTTTTGGATGCAGACGGAGAGCTGCCGGGTTCTGAAATTATTAAATCCAAAGGCGCTGTAACCAGATTAAAAGTAAAAGCGGTATCCAACCCTTCAATTGGTTTAATAAGCAAGATTGCGATATACAACAGCGATGGTGTCGTGGCAGAACAACTCAACTCGGGGAAAAAGGATTCTCTTGAACTGCAGTTGGATCATACTCTTCTGCATAGCCAATGGCTGACAGCAGCAGTCTTTTGCGCGAATAATGCCGTTGCTCATGTTACTCCTATATATTTTATAGTTGACAGTCAGCCAACCTGGAATCCTGGCAGGGCTCCTGAAATAATTAAAAAGCAGGAACTTGCAATCGATAAAACAGAAAAAGAGGAAAAAGAAAAACCAAATCCTGATCCGGGTATCCTAACACGGCTGAACAATGCCCGCGATTTTTACAGAAATCTGCTATCCCATATGAATCTGAAAAAATAACCATCATTAAATATTTATACTTATGAGAAATCCTGAGAAATCGCGAAGATCATTTTTGAAACATGCCTTGTTGCTCTCGGGAGTGACTACCCTTCCCGCTTTATGGTCAAAAGCAGAGAGCAAAGACATTTCTATATCTCAGACTGACAATCGGGATGAAGGGACCAATTCAACAGGAACGGTAACAGCTGATGATCCGAAGAAAGACGGAGTAATAAATAACTATGGTTACAATCAGGAATTGTGCAGGCATTATACCTGTTATCGCGCTTCAAAACCTATACATATTGATGGTTTTGTAGATAAGGATGCGTGGAAGTCAGTTCCGAAATCACCCCGTTTTGTTGATTTAACTACAGGAAATTCTGCGCTTCTTGATACCCGGGCTGCTGTTCAGTGGGACGATGAAAATCTCTATGTAGCATACTGGATACAGGAACCAAATATTACAGCGACTCTGACTGAAAGAGATTCATTGATATGTTATGATAATGATGTTGAGATGTTCATTGCCGGTCAGGACTGTTATTACGAATTTGAGATCAATGCCTTTGGAACGATATACGAGGTCTTGTGGGTATGGCAGGATGCCTATAAACATGGAAGCCGGTTTGATATTCCGGAGTTGGACCTGCTCACTCAAAAAGTGGAAGTCCTTGGTGGGTTGCTTGATGGCAGGAAGCATCCACGTGGAGGCCGGTGGGGGTTTCGCGAATGGGACCTTAAAGGTTTGAAAACAGCAGTTAAAATAAACGGAACCGCCAATAAAAGTGAAGACCTTGATGAAGGATGGTGCGTTGAGATCGCTATACCATGGTCAGGGATGAAATTACTTGCCGGCGACAGGTCACTTCCTCCGAAGCCTGGAGATACCTTGAGAATGGACTTTTCGCGTTTTGAGTTATTGAAAGAACGGGGATTAAACATCAATCCAGGATGGGCCTGGAACACTCATGGCGTATATGATTCGCATATCCCTGAACTATTTACCTATATCCATTTTTCGGACAAAAATGGAACTGAAACCAGCTCTCGATAAGGATAAACAAACTAAAGCCTTTTAATAAGATTCCATATAAATTTTCAAGGTGTTAAATGGTTATTGTTAACAGCCTTTAAGATAATTGCGACCAAACTTATTTATACCATGTGCTTAATTGTTGCTGGACATATAATGCTGCCGTTTCAGGAGTATAGCTACCCATCATCATTCCCTGGAGTGCCTCATTGAGCAGATCTTCGCCCGTTGGTGATTGCGCGTTCAGCTTCTCACTCATCAGTCGAACCGTAAGATCAGCAGAAGATGCTGCATTATACATTTTCTGCGCCAATGGATTTGTCAGGGTTAATGTACCCGGAGTATATGAGAAGAAACCGGGAAGCTCAGACATAAAGGACTGAGCATACTCGGAACCTGAGACCCATTTAATGTATTCAAGTGCAGCCTGCTGATGTTTTGAGTTCTTGTTAAGACCAATACCCGCGTCAACATGAAAACAATACTGAAGCTTGTCTCCGCTCTTTTTTACCGGGGGCGCAAACCAGCCAATCGTTGAATTGGTCGCACCAAGCCCTTCAAAGGCACTGATTTCCCAGGAACCCCCAATAAACATGGCTGCTTTGCCCTCCGCGAATAGTTTTCGTGAGTTTTCGTAGCTCAGCGTTGAAAAACCATCAGGAAAGTATTTCCGCAGTGACTCCACAGCTCTAAAAGCCTCGATAAAGTTGGGATCTGTCAGCTTCGTTGTGCGGGCCATAAGTGCCTGTCGCGCCGTTTCCCCGCCATAAAAGTTGGCACCAAGACCACAGAAAACAACCCGGTTCAGAGTCCAGGTGTCAAGGGTCCCCTGGGCGATTACTGTCTCGCCGCCATTGAGGAGTTTCTCACATGCAGCGATGAACTCATCCCATGTTGCAGGCTCCTGAATGTTGTACTTTTCAAAAAGTGATTTTTGATAATAAATACCATGAGTAACTCCCACTGAAGGAACTCCGTAAGTTACACCAGCTTCAGTTGACCAGGCCTGTAAGGGTACCTGAGCAAATGAGGTACGGTTTGGGATAATGTTAGTTAAATCATATAAGTACCCGGCATTGTACAAGGCACGACCTTTGTCGTAGGAAATAAGAAAAATAATATCTGCACCGGTACCAGCTGCTAAATTATTGGTCGTTATTCCATCGTAAACAGTCGGATCGTACGCATCAAAACTAATGGTTATGCCAGGGTGGCTTTTTGTGAACAAGGCATTGATGCGGTTCATTTCAGCGACGTCATCAATTCTCCAGCTTGCAAATTTCAGTACTACCGGATCAGTACTTTTCTTGCAGCCTAAAAAGCAGAAAATAAAAATTAAATAACAAAAAGAAAGGGTGGCGCTTGTTAAAGATCGCCATGGCAGAAATTTTTTCATAAGATGACTTTTATCTTAAACTTTCTATGAAAAAGGCAACCTTCTCAAGAAAAAATCTACCTTCTTCTATGTGCCATATGCTCCCAAAGTATAGTATCAATTGGAGCAATATTTATATTAATCGCTATAAAGCTATATATCTGCTTCTTAAGTCGCTAATATACGAAACTTAATTACGATTTTTTTCGGCATTTTATAATGTATCCATTATTTTCAAGATTATAACTTATATCTTCAAATCCGGCTAATTTAAGCAAGCTAACAACCTCATCGATAGCATATTTATTGAATATTCCATCAAGAGTAAATTTCATTTTAGCGATAAAGTCCTTGTGGGCCATAAACATGCAAAGTAAGCCGTGATCTTTAAGTACCGTTTTAATTTTTGAGAATGGAAGGTCCAGGTTATCCCAGAAATAGATAACATTAAGGCAGTATACCCTGTCATATTGATCCGGATTAATTTTGGCATCCATAAAGTCTCCATGGAACAATTCAACTTTCTTATTTTTGATATGATTCCTGTTCCTTTTTGTGGCCTCTTTGTACATCAATTCTGAAAAGTCAATTCCATCAACGAAACAGTCGTATTTTGAGGATATTCGTTCCACCCCCATTCCATGACCATAACCTATTTCAAGTAACCTATGTTTAGGCCTGATGTCGAGTTCAGGTATTAATTTGTCATATTCATATCTATTTCCTTTTATCATTATCCGGGATATGATTCTTCCTAATAAACCTGCAGGTCTTTTGAACTGGTTTCCGATTAGTCTATACATTTCAGTAATTTTTCCGGATTCAAAGTGGATTTTATTCAGCCTCTGATCTGATTTTAAAAGTAAGAAAAAAATTTGATTTTTGCTTTTATTCTCGTAATTTTAAGGTATATAACTTAAAAATACATTTCATTATGAAAAATTCGCTGTTTTTCGTTATTTTAATGGCAAGTATTTTATTATCAGCATGTCAAATGCCTAACCCGGTCCCGTCTGACGCACAGAAAGCTGAAATTGAAAAGCAAATCATCGAACAATGGGGGAAATTAGGCCATACAGTTAAAACAGCTGATGCGGAAGGTTTCACATCTTTCTTCAGCTCGGACAAATTCCTGGCTATGTATTCCGAAGGGACACAATTCCTCTCGCTGAAGGAATATTCCGATAGTGTGAAAGTTTGGTTCAGTGTGCGAAAAAGCACTGAATTGCAACAGCAAAAAGTCAAGGTAAGTATTCTGTCAGAAGATATGGCTCTGCTTGATCAAAAAAGTATTTTCCAGGTGAATCTTAAGGATAACAAGGTTATTCGGTGTAATCATGCTGTTACCTTTATTTTTAGGAAAGAGTCATCCGGGTGGAAGATCATACATGGTCATGAGTCCTGGACAGGCATGTAACAATGCTTCAACCATTAAAAATCATTACCAATTGTTAATTAAAGCTTTGAAGATCAAATCTTCACGGTATCTTCATAATGACAGGAATACCTTTGACCTGTAAACAATTTAAAAATCATCATTATGAAAAAGTTAGTACTTTTATTAAGTTTTGTGTTCGTATTGGGTTTAATCTCTGTCAGCGCTCAGAATACTCCTAAAAAAGCAGATAAAAAAGCGCAAGCAAAAACTGAAGCAGTTGCAAAACCTGCTGCGCCGGCAGCAAAAGCAACACCGGCAGCAGCTGCTAAACCCGCAGCGGTAAAGGCCCCTGCCAAAGCTGCAGTTAAACCAGCAACAAAAGCACCGGTAAAAGCAGTAAAGCCAGTAGCAAAAAAAGTTGAGAAAGCACCTGCAGCAAAAAGTAAGGTCAAGTCAGACGCAAAGGCACCTGCCAAGGCACCTGCAAAAAAAGCAGCAACTGTGCCGGCTAAGTAAGTATCCGGGTTATGAAAATGAAAGAAAGGTATCTCAGTCGGGATGCCTTTTTTTGTCATAACACTTTTTGATGCTAACACCTTAACAATAAAGGTTAACACCAATATAAGCAATTAAATCAGATTGAAAGAATTTTCCGGGAAACTCTTGATTAATCCGTGATAAATTCGTAACTTTCCAGTTACATATCTTCCAGGTTTACACTTTAAAAATTGACTATGAAAAATTTTACTTTGTGGAGTCTCGTTTATCTTAGTTTGACCTTGCCTCTTGTCAATTGCTCGAAAAGTGAAACATCCGGGTCTTTGAATTCAACCAGCCAGGATTTGAAATCGACTGCCTTGGTAAGTGCAACAGCTAAGACTATATCTTTCTCCGGTTATACCTGGTATGTAAAGTCAGGCAAAGGTATGGGTCCCGGACCAAATAACTGGAATGAGAACAATGTTTGGGTGGATGCCCTCGGAAAACTACATCTGCAGATTAAATATTCAGCAACAACAAAGAAGTGGGAGTGCGCCGAGATCTGGACAAATACGTCCATGGGATTTGGAAAGTATGAATGGTTTGTTGAAGGACGGATCGATTTATTGGATAAAAATGTCGTTGTCGGATTGTTCAATTATCCTACCGCGTCTGTAGGACCGGATGGAACTAATGAGATTGATGTTGAATTTGCCAAATGGGGAAATAAAAATAACAAAATGGGCAATTTTACGGTCTGGCCGGCCCAGTTAGGTTATACCTATTCTACTTTCCCTTACGCTATCGCACTTACGGGTACCTATACCACTCATCGTTTTACATGGTCTTCATCGAGTATATTTTTTCAGTCACTTAATGGGTGGAGAACTGATGATACCAATGTTATAGCAACCAAAACTTTTGCGCCAACTGTTTCAACGATTTACCTGATACCTCAATCTGCAGAACCTGTACATATAAATTTATGGCTTTACAAAGGGAATGCCCCTAGCAATAATACTACTGTTGAGTTGATTATAAGCAAGTTCCAGAAATATTGATAATGGATTGCACATTTTAAGAGGTTAAGTCAAACTATTCCCGAATCATAATCCCTGTCGCCATTCGCCCGGTTTTTGCTCCATCGCGCCTTGCCGAGAAGAAAAGGTCGTTGTCTGACCAGGTACATAATTCTGCTATCTCAATATTTTGGGAATTAACCCCTCCCTGTATCAGCTGTTGACGGTTTGCCTTCCAAAGATTGAGCAACTTTTTGCCTGTTTGAAAAGGCTGAGTATCCTCAACGAACACAGGATCAAACTGGTTGTAAACATCACTGCCAACTTCGTAAACATCCGGACAAATCGAAGGTCCGATACCTGCAATCAGATCAGATGGATTGGTATCAAACTCATCCTTTAATTTCTCAATGGTATTAAGTACAATATTTTGGGCTGTTCCACGCCAACCTGCATGAATTGCAGCAACAACTTTTTGTCTTGGATCATATAGAAGAACCGGGACACAATCAGCAGTTTTAACCGCTATGCAAATACCTTTATGATTTGTAATAACCGCGTCGGTATCAAGGAGAAAATGTTTCCTGTCATCTTCACCTGCATTTAAGAACCTGTCGTTAATTATCCTAACTGTTGCGGTATGAGTTTGTTTAGGAAAGACAAACTGTTCTAGTCTGATTTCCAATGCTGTGCAAAGTTTATTCCTGTTGGCAACAACATCCTCGTGTTTATCTCCGGAGTTGAACCCAAGGTTTAGTGAACCGTAATTAGCTTCACTTGAACCCCCATTCCGGGTTGATGAGAAATGTAACAACTCCGGAAATCTGCTCAGATTACTGAACTGTAAGAGAGATAAACCTTTTAAAGTGACAGAGATCATCGTTCTTTTCTACATTTGAGTTAAATTCGCTGCCAATTTACAAAAGTTCCGGATGGTAAGATTAAACACACAAAATGGATATTAAAATTCTTCAGCTTACTGAGGGGGCAAAACTGGCAAAAGGGCTCACAGTTGTGATCGATGTCTTCAGGGCATTTTCAACGGCATGCTATGTTTTTGCAGCCGGGGCTGAGAAAATTATCCCTGTTGAACACGTTGAAGAGGCTTTTAATATCAAACACCTGAAGGCGGATGTCGTAATGCTTGGTGAACGTTTTGAGCGCAAAGTACCTGGTTTCGACTTTGGCAATTCCCCTACTCATGTTATCGGTCAGGATTTTAACGGCAAGACCATTGTGATGACGACAAGCTCTGGAACCAAGGGGATTGCAAATGCCGCATCGGCGGACGAAATTATCACAGGAAGCTTTGTAAATGCTGCCGCTATAGTTCGTTACATCCGGCATAAGAATCCGGAGGTTGTTAGCCTGGTCTGCATGGGTTACGAAGGCCGCTATCCGACACAAGAGGACACTTTCCTGGCTGAATATGTACGCGATATGTTGCTAAATGTTGTCCCAGACTTCGAAAAGATGAAGCAAATGCTCCGAACAGGTGATGGAGCCAGACTGCTCGATCCTGCAAATCATGAATGGTCGCCATCAACTGATTTTGAACTTTGTCTTGATCCTAACCGTTTTGATTTTATTTTGAAGATCGAAGAAGGAGATGAGTTTAATTATTTGAAAAAGATCGGTATATAGCAGCTGGCTATTAGCTTCTGGCAATTTAGTGAAGACTCACTTAAAGGCGAGTTAAAACTCTTCGTATTTCAGATTGTTAATTAAGATATTCGAATTCTGCCAATAGCAAGCTGCCAAAAGCCAGTTTCATTATAGACATTTAAAATACAATTCCATAAAATGAACAAATACAACTTTGATGAGATCGTCGAACGACGCGGCACCGACTGTATCAAATACGATATGCTTGATGCCTATTTCGGGAATGCTGATGCTTTGCCACTTTGGGTAGCCGACACCGATTTCCGGGTACCCGACTTTATTATGAACGCTTTGCATGAGCGAATGAACCATGAGATACTAGCCTACTCCTATCGCACCGATGGTTTCTACCAGTCAATAATCAACTGGTTGGATCGCAGACATAACTGGAAAATTGAGAAAGAGATGATCACAACCAGTCCCGGTGTAGTCTCGGCGATAACCCTTTTGGTTATGGCCCTCTCAGAGCCGGGCGACAAGGTGATCGTTCAGCCTCCGGTGTATTTTCCCTTCTTCACAAGCATAAAGGGAATGGGGCGCAAAATGGTTGAGAATCCCCTGATAATCAAAGATGGTCGTTATACGTTTGATTTTGATAATCTGAAAAAAGGGATCGATGCCAAAACGAAGCTGCTGATATTGTGCAGTCCACATAATCCGGGTGGCATGGTTTGGACAAAGGCGGAGCTGGAGGAGCTTTGCCACATATGTACTGAAAACGGTATATTTATCATCTCGGACGAGATTCATGC
>CAIOOC010000225.1 GCA_903859795.1 uncultured Bacteroidia bacterium | reverse complement strand
CGACGTGTTTCATAAGAGCTGCGGTATCAGTCAAGAATCTGATGTTGTTGAGACGACCAGGGCCATTTCATACGCCGATTTCGGGGCTTATTTTTCAAGTCGTTACATGCTGACGACTGCCTGAAATAAAAAATCAGAAGTGCGTTGAAATATATCCGTTCCCTATGTATTATATTCATTGTATAATCTAAAAAAGAGGACTGGTATGAAAATTCTTACCGAAATGCGCGAAACAATGCTTGGCAATCTTGTCACAAGCATTCTCAATAATTCAATTTATGACCAATGGAATCAGTACATACGATTCAGAGACGCGTCCGGCAATGTTCTTTGCAATGTTCAATTTACAAGCCTCGATGCTGCAAGTGACGGCGAAACAGCCGCATATATATTCAAGAACGGTGAAGGCAATGTTCTTCGTGGTTCAGCAACTGACCTGGCTGTCGGCAACAATCCGGTAACCTCATTTTCAATCAATGGGATTACAAGTACAGGCCTTTATCCCAACATGATAACCGGCACTGTCGGATTCCTTCGGTCTAGTTCTGATATTCAGTTTAACAAAGTCTCATGGGTTGAACACACCACTATTTCATTGACAAATCTCAGACTCATACTGTATTAATCGGAGCGCATTATGCAGACATCAGTCTTTAAGGAAATTCTGGATAGATCGATCAGTTTCGACAAGCTGAATGGCAATCTGCAGACCGGCACTGTTCCTGACAGTTACGCTCCGCAGCAGATGTATATATCCAGTTTACTCGCTCCTAAAGATGAGTCTCTCCCATATCCTGGTGCAGTAATTAAAATCGATGGTCCCGGAGCAAGCGTTGGTTCGAGATCGGAAATTGCATCTATAAAGTCCGTTCTTATAAAAGCGTCTAATTCTATTTCTCTTTGGGACGGAGGTTCTTATACATTTCAAATGTCTCAGATCGTTAATGAAAATGGCGGTTCAAATAATTATGGAACCCTGAATCTTTTTCAATCAAGTGACAGTGGGGCAGACGCTGTAGCCAAAATAACATCCGGCCCATTGAGCTTCATTGGCCAAGCACTGCTGGTCGGCTCTAAGACCACCTCTGTGACTGGGTTCTCTTTAATTGTTGCTGGCGGCGGCTTGTATGCAAATTTATGCAGCTTTTCAAATACAACGTACAGAACCGGTGGTGTGGCGGCTTTTTTATCTGGATCATACATTAGAATGTCATGGGGAAGCGACCTGACATTTTATCCTCACGATTCTAGCCATCAGGTTTCATTAAACTATTTTTATTTTACAGAGTTTGGGTTAACGCAATCACAAGCCAGTACTTTGTATATCACAAAGCATCTTGGTAATTTAACCGCTGGGCAAACGGATCGATTGATTGCCATTGATCAAGACTTGGCGAAAACTAACTCTCCAACGTTTGCTTCTTTGGATTTAACTGGTGCGGGTTTGACATTATATAGTGGTTTAAACGCTACCCTCCAGTTGTTTGCTGGTGGCGACGTTGTATGTAGAAGAATTTTAATTCCAGAT
>CAIOOC010000224.1 GCA_903859795.1 uncultured Bacteroidia bacterium | reverse complement strand
GTCAGGTTATCCCTGAAAGGTTGCTCGCCAGCAGAGCCTTTTTTCGTTTCACCTGATCTAACAAAGATAAAACTGCTTTCTGAATTTCAACTAAGAAAGTAGATTTGGTGGTACTAAGAATGGGGAGTATTAAATTATTCAAGAAACGAAATAACCTACTTCGCGGAAAGCAATCATTATAGCGAACGTAATATTTTTGGAATAAAACAAGAAGACAGGCTTTTGCATACATATATAATCGGTAAAACAGGAACCGGTAAGACAAACTTACTTCAAACACATATAATTCAAGACATAGAGTTTGGGAGAGGATTTTGTGTATTTGATATTCATGGAGATTTAATACAAAAAATATTCTCATGTATTCCTAAAAGTAGAGAGAAAGACCTTATATATCTTGATATTACAAATCCAGACCACAATTTTAAATTCAATCCTTTTGTTAAAGTTCCATTTGAAAAAAGACCTTTAATTGCTTCAGGAATTTTGGATGTTTTTGAAAAATTATGGAAGTCAGCCTGGGGGTTAAAACTTGAGCATATTTTAAGATATATTTTGCTCACCCTACTAGACCAAGAACAAGCTGATATATCAGATATTATAAGAATAATGGACAATGAAGGATATCGCAATAAGTGCATAAAAAACGTTGTAAATGAAGACATTAAAAGATTCTGGTTAAAAGAATTTATGAACTATTCAAAAAGCGATCTTTTACCGATATATAACAAAGTCGGGGCCTTTCTGGTCTATCCAGCTATTTCAAGATTATTAATTGAAAATACCAATGAGATTTCTTTTCGGGAGATTATGGATAGCCGGAAGATCTTACTTATTAATATCTCAAAAGGGATCTTAGGTGAAAATGTATCAAGTATTCTTGGGTCTTTAATCTTAAATTCATTATCATTTTCAGCTTTCTCAAGAATAGATATACCAGAAACAAATAGAGTGCCATTTTTTGTATACCTAGATGAATTCCAAAACTATACGACTCTTTCACTGGTAAATATGCTTTCAGAATTAAGAAAGTTTAAATTGGCCCTAATAATGGCTCACCAATATTTAGCACAATTAAATGATGAAATCAGAGATGCAGTATTGGGTAATGTCGGAACTGTCATATCTTTTCGTTTAGGGGTTTCTGATGCTGCGTATTTTTCAAAAGAATATTATCCGGTTTTTGATATCGTTGACATTATTAACCTTCCAAATTATGAGATTTACTTGAAATTAATGATTGATGGAACCCCTTCTGCCCCATTTAGTGGAAAAACGATAAAATGGTCAGAATGACAAATTTATCCTACTATTTTAAATTTATTCCGAAGAATAAAATATCCATGAACTTTAAAAATTTAACGTCATGGGAAAACTTAATGAAATTTGTGAAATTGAGGTGATTTATAAAAGACCGGCCATAGCTTCAATGGAAAGTATAAAAGAAGCAGAAGATATTGTTGAAGTGTTCCGGAAATTAATCACAGATGAAAAAATTGATCATAAAGAATTCTTTTTGGTCGCCTTATTGAGCCGGCACAATCATGTACTTGGAGTTGCCAAAACTAGTGTGGGATCAACTAATGGGACAGTTGTTAATATCAAGGAGATATTTCAACTTGCCATTAAGACAAATTCTTGTGGCATTATTCTATGCCATAATCATCCAAGTGGGAATCTAAAACCCTCTGAGAATGATATTTCAATCACCAAAAAGATTAAAGAGGCTTGCACATTATGTGAAATCTCACTCTTAGATCACATTATTTTGACCAGTGAGGGGTTCTATTCATTCATCAATGATCTTTGAATTTTAAAAAGCCACCTTAGGAATAAGGAGGCTTTTTTACAATATCTATAATATAAAAACAATTCCCTGTGATACTAAACACTATAATAAAAGCCAAAAATTGTCCGATTTATCCGAAGAAAAAAAACTTAAAAACCTGAAATAACTATTTTTTTATTTTTAAATATATTTCTAAATTTATGGATCAAATATTCACCTAAATCAAAATAAGATGATTTCAATCCTACTTTTCGCCTTATTCCTTGTTATTATCATAAGTATAATAAGGAAACCTAAAGAAGATTACCATTCCAATTGGGCCCAGTTATTATCCAGCTTTAAGTTCTCAACCAAAGAATTTTACAAACTTGTAAAATCTGAGATGCAAAGTCATGAGATAAATGGATTATCCTTTGAAGAAGTTGAATTGAAAACAGGTAATATCTTTTCTTCTGAAAGGCTCTATTTAAGGGTTAAATGGGGAGAATATCATTACGACTTATGTTTTGCTCCTTTTGGCGATGGATGCTTTGTATCCTGGTGGTTAATATTTGAAACTTCTGCCGAAGAAGATTTTTTAACGAAGATTCCTTTAATTGGAGAATGGATCAGAAGGGCATTTTTCAGAAAGACTTATTACAAGATTGATACTGCCAGTATGTTTATGACCTATGCTCATCATTCAGTTCTTACCGTAATTGATGAGATTACAAAGAATACTGGAATACGGCTCACTGAAGACCAAAGAAAGCCGATTCTTAAGAATATATTCGCCAGATAATGAACTCAGAAGAGGCGGTAGAAAACTTTTATGACTGGGAAGTAAAAGGCCGAGGTTATTTGTTGTTCTCATATCCTGTTAAAATAGAGCCAACATATCGGGAGCTTTATCATTTCTCCACTAATACGGAGTATGTTGATGACGGAAAAGTTCCAAATCTTTTTGAACGATTATTTTCAAGTAAGAAGCAGGTTATAAGAGAAGAAGTTGAAGAAGAAAAACCACCCAAGTTATTCGAATATAGTCCATTTCTGAAACAATTAAAAATCAGTTTTCCAAGAAAGCCGGATTTTGATGATTCTTTGTCCCTTGAGTTTTTAAATATGCTCTCTGAGAGTAAGGATCAGATTTCTTTTGAAATTATTGGCAAACATAATTCGATTGAAATACAAATTGTCTGTAGTTTTAAAGACCACAAAAGAATCCTTCATTTACTCATAGCCTATTTCCCCAATTCCATTATTACTCATACAAGTCTTAACCCGCTTCCCTTTGATACCGATAGAAAAGTTCTGATTGCAGATTTTGGGTATAATGAAGAATTTATGAGACCAATTAACTCAGATATTGATTCATTAACTGGGATTTTGGCTGTTTTAGACAATCTGGGTATAAGTGAAGTGGTAATGCTCCAAATAATCTTTAAAGGAGTAAAACATACCTGGGCTAATGGAATTTTGAATTCAATAAGTAGTGGTTCTACAAGTTTCTTTCCTGATTCACCGGAGATGGTAACGTGCGCCAAAGAGAAAGTCTCATCACCTTTGTTTGCCGTTGTATTTCGCCTAGCGGTTCAATCACGTAGTTCAAAAGAGGCTGAAAGACTCGCAATTGAATTAATCCAAAATATTCAAACCGCTTCAAGGTCAGAGTATAATTCACTTATCCCCTTGAGCAATAAGGGTTATGAATATGATTCGCATTTGGAGAATTTAAAGTTTAGAGCATCTAATCGATTTGGAATGATAATGAATAGTGAAGAGATGTTTTCATTTATTCATTTCCCCAATTCTATTAAGTTGATTAGTAGTGACTCTAAAACTAAGGATGTACCCGATGTTTTAATTAATAATGACTATTTGATCGGAATAAATAGACATTTAGGAATTGAGAAAAAGGTTACCCTAAATGATGCTCAGAGGCTCAGACATTGCCATATAATTGGAGCAACGGGTACCGGAAAATCAACCCTGATTTCAAATCTTTTCCTCGAAGACATAAAAAAAGGAAATGGGTGTGTCATATTTGATCCACATGGTGATACTATAGATGAGATAATTCCATATATCCCGGAAAAACGGTTAAAAGACGTAATTCTTATTGACCCTTCAGATGATAAATATTCATTTGGCTTTAATCTACTGTCAGCTAATACTGAAGTTGAAAAGATTGTTTTGTCATCCGATTTGGTTGAAGCATTTAGAAGACATTCTACTTCTTGGGGTGACCAAATGACCTCAGTATTATCAAATGCTATTAATACATTTCTCAATTCAAATAAGGGCGGAACTTTAAACGACTTAAAAAGATTCTTGATTGAGAATTCGTTTCGGAAGGATTTTTTGAGATCTGTAAATGACAGTAGTATTCATTATTACTGGAATAATGATTTTATTCTATTGAAAAAATTCAGTATCAGTCCATTACTGACCAGAATTGATACATTTTTGAGGCCAAAGACAATCCGCAACATATTATCTCAAAAACAAGGATTAGATTTTAATGAAGCCATTAATGGCAGAAAAATATTACTTGTAAAATTATCCCAGGGACTCATTGGTGAAGAAAATAGTTACTTGCTTGGAACCTTAATATTATCCAAAATATATCAAGTAGCACAAGCCAGACAATTATTACCAAAAGAAGAAAGGCAACCTTTCTATATTTACTTAGATGAATTCCAGAACTTTATTATTCCTTCCATCAATTCAATTTTATCTGGTGCGAGAAAATACGGCATTGGTTTAGTCCTAGCACATCAAGAATTGAATCAAATTAAAGATTCGGAAGTTGGCAATTCCGTTCTTTCAAATGCCAATATTCGGATCTGTTTCAGATTAGGTGATTTTGATGCTAAGAAGTTGGAATCTGGCTTTTCATCATTCGATAGTAATGATTTACAAAATTTAAATATCGGTGAAGCAATAGTACGAGTTGGGAAAAATACCGATGACTTTTCATTAAGGACTTTTCCACTTAAACAGATAGAAGCTAATGACAACAGAAAGTTAATTATCACAAATACAAGAGAAAAATATTCAAAAAGAATTTCAGAAATTGAAGAAGAATCTAATGGTTATGTATCTGATATTGCAGAGCAAAAGCAAGTTAAAAGTGAAGAAATACAGAAACCAATTGAAAAAGAACCAAAAGAAAAACCAAATCTTGAGGAAAAGGGCAAAGAATACCTTGAAAGCATTGAGGAAAAAGTAGAGAATAGAGAGCACCGTTATTTACAGACCTTTATAAAGAAAATAGCTGAACAAAGAGGTTTTAAGGCAAGTATTGAAGAAGTAGTTGAGAATGGAAGAATTGATGTTTCGTTGGTTAAAGATTCAATTAAAATCGCTTGCGAAATTGCTGTTTCAAATTCTGTTGATTATGAACTTAAAAATATTCTAAAATGTTTAAATACAGGCTATTCATTGATCTGCGTAATCTCAAAAAATGAAAAGCATTTGGAAAAGATAAAAGAAAAAGCAGAGGCTGAAATTAAAAATCAAGCTGAAATTCGATATTTTAATCCCGATCAAGTAATAGATTTTCTGGATTCTTTTACTCAAAGTGAAGAAAAGGAAGTCAAAAGAATAAGAGGATATAGAGTAAAGGTTAATTACAGAGCAGTTGATACAGATCAAAACAAATAATTAATCTGAGTACCTTCAATGATACACTAGGGAAACCAAGTTCTCAAATTATTGAAAAGTAATTTGGTAATGCACAATTAATTGTTGATAATTATTAAAAGATGAGCAAATTAAACAATCAAATTATTCGTATCTTACAACAATTAAAAATATTGTATATTGATTTCTAAATAATTGGCCCATGAAATTTAATTTATTACAATAACTTAATTAAAAGTTGTAGAAAATAATTACTAGTGAAATATAAAGTTTATTAATATATGACTTTCAAAAATTTTTCAATTATTATTGCTGGAAGTTTAGGTGCAGGAAAAACTACTGGAGCCTTATATCTTGCGGATAAATATGATAATCAGCATTTAAGTTTTGTAGAT
>CAIOOC010000223.1 GCA_903859795.1 uncultured Bacteroidia bacterium | reverse complement strand
ATGGGAAAACAGTATATAACCTTTCGGAGGGAGACAGTATTTATTACGATTCGGTGGTTGATCATCATGTTCATTCAGCAAATGAATCTGCGGCAAAAATACTTGCCGTTGTTTATGCGCCCTTTTAGATTTTGATATTGGCTGCTTGCTGCTGGCCACCTCTTGCAATTATGTAATATGTATTGAAGTGTGACACCATCCCCCGGGAAGAACAGGCTACCTTTAAACTATTAGAACGATGGAGTTAATTGAGAAAACATTTGGAGAGTATCTTGAACAGTGGGCAACTGAAACGCCTGATAAAGATTTTATTGTTTATCCAGATAGAAACCTCCGTTTCAGCTATGCCCAATTTGACAACAGGGTTGATAACCTTGCCAAAGCACTTTTATACGTTGGGATGAGGCCTGACGATAAACTGGGAATTTTTGCCAATAATGTTCCGGATTGGTTAACTTTTATGTTTGCCACTGCTAAAATTGGAGTTGTTCTTGTCACCATCAATACCAATTATAAAACTCATGAGCTTGAATTCCTGGTTCGAAACTCTGATTTAAAAACATTGGTCATTGTTAACGGATGGAAAGACAGTGATTATGTACAAATGGTTTATGACCTGGTTCCGGAATTAAGGGACAGCCAGCGTGGTTATCTTTTGAGCGAGAAATTTCCCTTTCTCAGGAATGTGATCTTTATCGGGCAAGAAAAGCACCGCGGAATGTTTAACACTGCCGAACTTATTTTGCTGGGAAGCCAACAAGATGATGAATTATTCCTGGAAACAAAATCGAAAATTTCGTGTCATGATGTGGTTAATATGCAATATACATCCGGGACAACAGGGTTTCCCAAAGGAGTTATGCTCACACACTATAATATACTAAACAATGGTGTTGCTACAGGACAATGCATGAACTTTTCAGCTGATGAACGGCTTTGTGTTTGCGTTCCTCTGTTTCATTGTTTTGGCTGTGTTCTTGCACTTTGTTCGGTTATTACACATGGAGCAACGATGGTAATGGTCGAAAATTTCGATCCTTTGGTTGTACTTGCTTCAGTTCAGAAAGAAAAATGCACCGCTCTTTATGGTGTTCCTACGATGTTTATAGCAGAATTGAACCACCCGATGTTCAGTATGTTTGACCTTTCAACACTTAGAACCGGAATTATGGCAGGTGCCCCTTGTCCCATTGAAACCATGAACGAGGTAATGAACAAGATGCATTTATCAGAACTCATTATTGTTTACGGACTTACTGAATCCTCACCGGGGATGACTGCAACAAGAACATATGATGAATCTCACATTCGGTGCACAACAGTCGGGAAAGCCTACCCGGCAGTGGAAGTCAAAGTAGCTGATCCTGAAACAGGGATTGAATTAAAACCAGGGGAGCAGGGGGAATTGTGCTGTCGTGGATACAACGTGATGAAGGGCTATTACAAAAATCCTGAAGCCACAGCTAAAGCGATTGACAGTGAGGGATGGCTTCATTCAGGTGATTTGGGTGTTATGGATACAGAAGGATATTTCAGAGTAACCGGACGGATCAAAGATATGATCATTCGTGGCGGAGAGAATATTTATCCGCGTGAGATTGAGAATTTTCTCTATACAATGCCTCAAATCCAGGCAATCGAAGTTGTAGGAGTCCCAAGTCCGAAATATGGTGAAGTGGTTGGAGCCTTTATTACAAAGCGTCCTGGGGCAGTTTTAAATGAGGAGGATGTAATTGATTTCTGTCGTGGTAAGATTTCGCGGTATAAAATTCCAAAGTACATCTTCTTTGTCGATGAATTCCCAATGACCGCCAGCGGGAAAATACAAAAATACAAATTGCGTGCATTAAGCCTTGAGCTTTTAAATGAAACGGGAATAGATGTAATTTAGGGCTTCTAATATGCGATATATATAAATCCCTTGATTACCCTGTTTGTTTGTCCCAGCTTCAGGACATAGTAGTAGGTTCCGGTAGCCACACGTTCCGGATTTTTTAATGCGCCTTTTCTGTATCTGCCGTCCCAGGAATTGTTATAATCCGAGCTTTCGTAAGCAGGCTGGCCTGCGCGAGTATAAATAATCAGCTTTGATCCCTTGTATTTTTCCAGTCCTTTAAATTCAAGCAAATCATTAACTCCATCTCCGTTTGGTGAAAATCCTTCAGGAATGAACAGGTAGCTGTCATAAATATCAATGGAAACCTTAGCTGAATCGCAAACCGATCCAATATTACATACTGTATATTCGAATTCGTCGTGTCCTGGTTGCCGGATCCTTGGACTATATGTAATTGAATTATCTGCATTTACTTTGGTTACCCCTTGACCAGGTTGTTTGATAACCTGAACGGTATTATAAGTTACTGAACTAATGTCATTTTCCAATACATTCATGACCGTATCCTGTGTCCATGTAATCCTGTAGTTATCCGGATTTGCGGTAATAGAGTAAACTTCGATCGGGAAATGAAAGTTATTTATACTCTGGCAACCATGAATATCTGTGATTGTAAGTCGATACATTCCCGCACCGAAGAATTTTGCTGTTGGCTCGTTTGCTGGCCCGATTATTTTCCCTTCGCTTGTCGACCAGTTGTAGGTAATATCAGTGCCCTTCGAATTGGTACCAGCTACGATCATGCTTCCGTCTTTTTCAATTTTTCCCGAAGATTCAATTTTTGCAATGGGTGGTATATCCATATGAATAGTAACTGTATCATTATCAGTGACTCCAGCACGGTCAGTCACCTTTAAAATTACCCTGAAATCTGCAGGAAGAGTGCCACTATATCCCGGAGAAAGATTAAATATTGTGCTAGTTCCCGTTTTTTGTGACAACGAACCACCTTGATTGGCCAGAGACCAATTATATTCGACAATATCTCCAACTGATTTAATCGCATTTAGGGTAATCTGTTCGCAGGTTCCGCTTTGTATTGAATTAGCGCCGGGGATAGAATCTTCTTCGGCTATAACTGCCTGAATGACTATTCGGATATCCATCGTTGCGTTAGTTGCGCACTGAGCTTCATCCGGGGTAAAGTAATAGGTAATTGTTTTAGCCGCAGATGCATCGATAAGGGACGGATTCCAGGTCCCGGTAATGCCGTTTGTTGAAATACCGGGCAAAGGCGGTGCAACTGAATTTTGGATTAACGGCCCAATCTGAGAAAATGCCGGAACTACAGGATTTGATACTGTAATATTTAATTGAGCCGGTAAAGCACACTGTCCTGCAGCAGGTGTAAAGAGATAAGTTGTATTTCCGGCTGTTGACGTGTTGATAACTAATGGATTCCAGGTCCCGGTGATTGCTGGTATATTTGTTGAAGCCGATGGAAGTGCTGGAGCCGTACCGTTTTGGCAGAGTGTCCCAATTTTTGTAAAGGTTGGAATTTCAGGTGAAATAACCGTTATATCAGTTGTTAATACATCTGCGCATTGCCCCGCATTCGGTGTGAACGTGTAGGTTGTT
>CAIOOC010000222.1 GCA_903859795.1 uncultured Bacteroidia bacterium | reverse complement strand
TCTGATAAAGGGACAATGCATGAATGGAAAATGGTGGAGATGGAAAACGACTATATAAAATTATGGATTACTCCGGAAATTGGGGGCAAGATATGGGGCGCAACCGAGAAAGTGACCGGAAAAGAATTTATTTACTTCAACCATGCTGTTAAGTTCAGAGATGTGGCTATGCGTGGTCCCTGGACTTCAGGCGGACTCGAATTTAATTTTGGCGTGATCGGTCATGCTCCGACCACCTCCTCGCCTGTCGATTATACCATACGGAAAAACGATGATGGCAGCGTAAGTTGCTTTGTCGGGGCAATTGATCTTCCTTCACGCACACGGTGGAGCGTGGAGATTAATCTTGCCAAAGACAAAGCCTATTTTACGACCCGCTCTGTTTGGGATAATCCAACCGCGCTCGAACAATCCTATTATCATTGGATGAACCTTGGAGTTAAAACTGCCGGGGACCTCGAATATTCCTTTCCCGGCAACTATTTCCTTGGGCACGACGGAGTGCATCATGCATGGCCTATCGATGAAAAAGGACGAAAGATCAGTTCTTATGAAAACAATAATTTTGGAGAATACAAATCTTACCACGTATTTGGTGAAGCGACAGGTTATTACGGAGCCTACTGGCACAAAGACGACTTCGGATTTGTCCATTATGCAGATTACGATGATAAACCCGGCAAGAAAGTCTGGATTTGGGGATTGTCTGATCAGGGGATGATCTGGGAGAAACTGCTCACCGATAAAGACGGGCAATATACCGAGATACAATCAGGCAGGCTCTTTAACCAGGCAGCTGGAGAAAGCAGTAAAACACCTTTTAAAAACAGGGGATTTGCTGCCGGGGCAACTGACCAATGGACTGAGTATTGGTTTCCGGTTAAGGAGACAAATGGGATAAAATATGCTGAACCTACAGGCTCAGTAAACCTTCAGCAAGATGGGAATAATGTCACTGTTGGATTTTGTCCGAACGAAAAGTGTGACGGAAAACTTGAAGTACGAAACGGAACTACAACGGTTTTTACGAAAGATATTCATTCAGGGCCTATGCAGGTAACCAAATCATCCTTTAAATACGATGGAAGTTACAATTCACTCACTGTCTGGTTGGGGAATAAACTTCTTTATGATGCCAACCGCGAGAAATATCTGCTGAAAAGACCAGTTGATTCTCCTTCTGATTTTAATTGGGAAACTGCCTATGGACATTATATAAAAGGGAAAGAGCAGGAGCGGCAGAGGCAGTACAAGGCAGCAGAGGATGAATATAAAAAATCCCTCGCCGTTGACGCATGGTTCCTTCCATCCTTAACAGGAATGGCCAACCTGACTTACAGAAAAACAGAATTTCGCACTTCTTTTGATTACGCATCAAAGGCTCTCTCTTTTGATACCTATGATCCCGATGCAAATATGAGCTACGGACTGGCCGCACTTGCATTAGGCGATACAACCTCTGCCGTCGACGGTTTCTCTCTCGCAGCAGCAGCCGTTTCCCAGAAAAGTGCAGCCTGGGATGCCCTCGCTTCAATTTCGCTAAGCCAACACAATTATGCAAAGGCTCTTGAATTCTCATGTAAAAGTCTGGATTTTAACCAACTGAGCTCATCAGCAATTCAACTGAAAATCCTATCCCTTCGTAAATTGGGGATGCAGCATGAGTCCGAGATTGAACTCGCCAAACTGGAAAAAAGAGACCCTTTGAATCATTTTATCAGGTTTGAAAGGTATCTTGCCAATCCATCTGCAGAAACCAAAGCCAAAGTTGAAGACTGTATCACAAGTGAGCTAAAACATGAAACCCTTCTTGAGAATGCCACATGGTACTACCGCTGCGGACAGTTTTCTAATGCACTGAATATTCTCGAAATAGCTCCTCAGGATCAACCAGTCGTCCTCCTCTGGGAGGGATTTCTGAATCATATAGCCGGGAAGAAAGAGAGTGCTTCAGAATTCGTAACAAAAGCTCTTGAGCTAAGTCCTCGCTTTGTTTTTCCATTCCGCCCTGAAACTTTAAAACCCCTAAAATGGGCTGCAAAAATATCTGATAACTGGAAATTATCCTATTATACAGGCTTAATTTATCTGAATGCCGGTGCAGGTGAAACAGGAAAAAATCTATGGAAAAGCTTAGGCGACAAACCCGATTATTACCCATTCTATCTCTCGAGATCACGCCTTTCGGATCAAATGAGTGAGGAGGCTCAGGCTGATGTCGAGAAAGCTCTTTCTCTTGCAGGAAGTGACTGGCGAACCGGTTTGATTGCCTCCAAATTTTATTTCGAGAAGGGGAATATGGCTAAGGCAGAAGAACTGGCACGTAATTTCTATTCCAAAAATCCTGAAAGTTATTATCTGGGATTGCTTTATGCAAAAATGTTGGAGGTAAACAAAAAATATGCGGTCTGCGTTAATCTTCTTCAGAAAATGAAGGTTTTACCCAACGAAGGTGCTACTGAGAGCCGTAACGTCTGGAAAAATGCAAATATCGGCAATGCCCTTGAATTGATAAAAACACATAATTACAGGAAAGCTCTTGAATCTATCGCGAGATCTAAAGAATGGCCGTCAAACCTTGGGGTAGGAAAACCTTATGATGTTGATGAAAGATTTGAGAATTTCATTGCACTTCATTGTTATAAGAATCTGAATGACAATAAATCAGCAGCAGAAATGCAGACCAGAATCACCGATATGACAACTTTGCAAAACCTGACACCCGATGCAAACGATTTTCTAACAGCCTGGCTGCTTAAGGAGTCCGGAAATAAAAATGAGGGTGACCGTATCATGAAGAAGCTGTCGGATTCAAATCCAGCAGTTAAAAACATTCAGTGGTGCTCAGCAGTCTATAACGGGAGTCAGGAAATGGCGAAAAATCTGGCCAAAGAGATCGATATGAAGGATCAAAAAAATCTTTTCATGAGCAGGGTTGTCGATGAACTTCTTCATTTAAGGTCATACTGTTGCCAACCATAGAAATAACTTTACATCTGAATTAGACATATTATCGGGATAAAAAAATAAGTTCATAAATCTAATTAATTTTCTCTGAGCCACACCGAGGTGTCTCAGTGTGGCTGAGAGAAAATTAATTAGACAAAGTCCTGGGAAAAATTCACTTCTGTCAGTTTAGTCAGTAATACCTCAAATTGCCAATTTTATACTTTTTTTTAGTCTTTACCAGTATGGAACCTATTAAGCTGTTATTCCTGCAAATCTTTTCCCTTTGGATGCTTCTCCCGGTAGGTGCAGCAAACAATTTCCCAAAATACAACCTTCAATTTCCTGTTTTAGCCTCATCATGGGACGAAGGTATTCCATTGGGAAACGGGATGTTAGGGGCCCTGATCTGGCAAAAGGAAGGTCATCTGCGGTTTTCTCTCGACCGTGCCGATTTATGGGATCTGCGCCCAATGGAGAATTTCACAAAACCCGAGTTTAGTTTCAAATGGGTCCAACAACAGGTAAAGGACAGCAACTACAAGGCAGTTCAAAATCTGTTTGATGTCCCATACGATGCCTTACCGGCTCCTTCAAAGATTCCGGGAGCTGCGATGGAATTTGATACAAAAAGCTTTGGCGATGTTGTTCAGACTAAACTTTTAGTAGGTAAGGCCATTAACGAAACGGTATGGAAAAACGGGACAAAACTCCAAACCTTTGTTCATGCTATACAACCTGTCGGATGGTTCCGTTTTGAGAATGTTTCCAAAGATTTTATTCCTGTGGTGATACCTCCCCTGTATCAGAAAGCGGAGAAAAGTAAGTCTGATGGTCCCGTTGAGGGACAGGACCTCCAGCGATTAGGATATGAGCAAGGTCGAGTTATACATACGCCAAATAAGCTGGTTTACACGCAAAAAGGATGGAATGGATTTGAATATGAAGTCGCAGTGGCATGGAAGTATTCTGGTAAAGCATTGGTAGGAGTTTGGACAATCACCTCCTCTTTTTCATCAAAGAATGGGGATAAAACTGCAGCTGAGTTGGTATCCCTGATGCTAAACAGTGAAACCTTTGACCTTGCATTTCAAACTCATTCCGCATGGTGGAAAGCCTTCTGGGAAAAATCATCGATAAGTCTGCCCGATACAATACTTGAAAAACAGTGGGTTCTTGAGCAATATAAGTTTGGTTCTGCTGCCCGTGCCGACGCTCCGCCAATCTCGCTGCAGGCAGTCTGGACTGCAGACAACGGGAAACTACCACCATGGAAAGGAGACTTTCATCACGATCTCAATACCCAACTTAGTTACTGGCCAGCATATTCTGCCAACCATCTCGACCTTGAGGAGGGATATCTGAACTGGCTTTGGAAATACAGGGATTGTTTCAAGAAATATACAAAAACTTATTTTGGCACTTCCGGAATGAATGTCCCGGGTGTGACTACACTTGATGGACAACCTATGGGAGGTTGGATCCAATATTCGTTCGGTCCTACAGTTGGATCATGGCTCTCCCAGCATTTTTACCTTCACTGGATCTATTCTAAAGATAAGAAATTCCTTCGCGAAAAAGCCTATCCCTGGATCAGCGATGTCGCTCTTTACCTCGACCAGATATCAGTCAAAGATGAGCATGGAATTAGAAAATTACCGATAAGTTCGAGCCCGGAGATACATGATAATTCAATCAAAGCCTGGTTTCCGCAAACAACCAATTTCGATCTTGGATTTATCAGATGGACATTCGAAAAGGCTGAAGAGCTCGCGAATGAACTTGGCAAAAAGGATGAGGCGGTGAAATGGAAATCCATTCTGCATGAATGGCCGGCATTTGCCTTGGATGACTCAGGAGGCATGGCCTTCGCCCCTGGTCATCCGTATATCGAATCACACCGCCATTTCTCTCACCTCGTGGGGTGGCATCCTCTTGGAGTAATCGACTGGTCGAAGGGTGAAAAAGACCAGCAAATCATAAAATCAACATTGGCAAACCTTGAAAAAAGAGGACCCGACTGGTGGTGCGGTTATTCATGGAGCTGGCTCGGTAACCTTTATGCCCGCGCTTTCATGGGCGATAAAGCGGCCGAATCGCTTCGCATTTTTTCTGCGAATTTCTGTCTTCCCAACAGTTTCCATGTCAATGGTGAGCAACATGACAAAGGGTTTTCGAAGATGAAATACCGTCCTTTCACGCTCGAAGGAAATTTCGCCTTTGCCGCGGGAGTTCAGGAGATGCTGATTCAGAGTCATACCGGAATAATTCATATCTTCCCGGCGATACCCACTGGCTGGAAGGATTTATCTTTTTCCACGTTGCGTGCGGCCGGAGCCTTCCTGGTTTCGGCTGAACAAAAGGGAGGAGAAGTAGAAAAGGTTGAAATAATTTCAGAAAAGGGGGGAGTCTGCAAATTGAGAAATCCTTTCGGAACAAATCCTTATAAGATAAAATACAGTTGGAACGGCACATTCAAATCGGATAAAGATATTCTAACTATTGAATTTCCGAAGAATGGGAAGGTGGTTTTTACAAATTGAAAAGAAACAGGAATAAACCAATTTCAGACAATACTAATCATGTTCTTCAAGCTGAAAAATTAATTCAACATTCACCCCAAAAACTTTCGCCATTTTTAAAGCCAGAACTGTAGAAGGAACAAACTTTCCCGTTTCAATGGAGTTAACAGATTGTCTCGAGATTCCGATCTCCCTGGCCAGATCTTCCTGTGTCCAGTTTTTCTTAGCGCGTTCAACCTTAATCGTGTTTTTCATACGCCATATTTTTTTTTGGTAATGAACCACCCAACAAAATAAAAGAGCCAGCAATAGCCCAACAGGTTCGCATAGCCAAACCAGCCGGGATTCGAAATATCAGACAGACTCAATAAAAACAAGATCATTATCAGCATTGCTGTCAATGAAAAGCCAATAACAACGGCTTCAAGTTGCACGCGTTGCTTCACTTCGTCCATTACCGAAAAGGCTTTGAT
>CAIOOC010000221.1 GCA_903859795.1 uncultured Bacteroidia bacterium | reverse complement strand
GTCTACTACATGAAGAAATAGATATTCAAATTCAACCACAATTGAACCGAAATCATTATCTGAAACAATTTTATCTGAATCTGATATAAAAAATTCTGAAACTCTATTTGCGCATTCAATGGAAATGAGGTTAATGTCGTTTGATAATTGCTTGACTGCTTCAGAAATATTCATTGTAAATTAATTAGTTTAGTCAATTAATAGTCTCTTATAAGATTCAAAAAATGAGGAATTACCTTTATACCAATGCAATTTGTTTTATGCACCATAACGGATTGGCGCTTGGCGCAGTGGCGGATTTCGGAGCACAAAACTATCAATATACCACAAAAGTTGATGCGAGGTAGAATGTTCAATTAACAACTTCACCCGCCATTGAGCCAAACGCCTGTTACAAGCTGGGCTTCTCATTTATTTTCTTCAGACCTTTCATTATTAAGAAAATTATCTCATGTATATTTTGACTTTCAAACAAAACCAGATTTTCATCAATTGATAAACCATTTAATTCTGAAAAGACTTCAAGGTTGAATTGCTTGAAGAAGTGAATTAGTTTATCGTAATCCATTGGGACACTTGCCTTATCTTGGTATTCCTTTTTGAAATTTTGAAGGATTTCATCATTGTACTGAAACTCATTTGTCAACTCTTTCGGAAGTTCACCGCAAATAACTTTTGATAGTGATTTTGCAGCACCGCCAAAACCTCCAATGATGTAAACTGGTTTATTCGCTTTTAATGAATAGTAGGCTTCTTCTACTATTCCAGGCATATAGCCTAGGAATTTACTTTGCTTGCCACCAACTACAATTCTTGCATGGCTGTTCTGAGCCATTATGTTTCTCATGTCTGAAAAGCATTCTGAGAAAATAAATTTGTCTTCAATATTTTTAAATGGATCATATTCACGTTGCTTGGCAATTGCACCCAAATGCTCTGGTATTTCTATAATAACAGGCTCAACTTGCTGTTTAACAAAATCTGCTATTATTTCTAACGTTAAGCTGATACTGTTCGGGAAAGGAAAGTAGTTTACAAAACGAAATGCAGTATCATTTAGAAATTTATATTGATAAGACAGTTCTGCAAATAACCGAGTATATCCTTCATTCTTCAAATGGCCTCCATACAAAAGAGTTCCACCATTTGCCATTAAGTAACGTGCTACCTCTATCATTATATCTTTCAGGTGCTGCTTTGATAAACCTAATTGCTCTAATTCTTCATTTTCTGAAACGGATACAGCTATTCTTATTCCATCCAGAATTCCTTTTTCTCTAGATTGGATTTCCAGTTCTTTTTGCTCGACTATTGATTCAGCCAAATTCTCTGAAATGCCGGATATGTTTTTTTCTGTTTCCATCTTTATAAGGTTGGTAAATAAATAGGTGTGATGAACTTTATATCCTTATCTAAATCATTCAATATCCTTAGTTCTTCTGCACCTAATGGCGGTTCTGGATATAGTACTATAAGTTTCTTCTTTTCAGTCAACTTCATTTTATACAAATCGATGTAATTGAAAAGTTCTGGTGGTGATGTGATTGTAACAAACTCAGCCTTATCATCTTTAAATTTTTCTTCAAATGATTTTAAAAGCTCTCGTTGATAGAGATTATTTACTACTTGATATAGAGTTAAAGTCAGAATCTCAGTAAAGCTTGAATTTTCTTCTTGCTTTAAGGTTATGGTAGGAGTATTGCCCATGTAAGGGAATGCTCTT
>CAIOOC010000220.1 GCA_903859795.1 uncultured Bacteroidia bacterium | reverse complement strand
TTAAAAAGAAAATCAGCCCTGCCGAGATTCTGGATCTGGCAATTCAACTTTCTGATATACTTCATTATATACATCAAAAGGGGGTTGTCCACAAGGATATCAATTCGAGTAATATCATGTTGACGAAGGATGGCACCCTGAAATTACTTGATTTTGGCATTTCGTCCAATCTTTACCTTGAAACAATTGAAACACTAAATGTTGATCAGATTGAAGGAACTTTGACCTATATCTCTCCTGAGCAAACTGGCAGAACAGCCTATTCAGTCACCCATAGTTCTGATTTTTATTCATGTGGGGTTCTGTTTTATGAACTACTTGCAGGTAAACTTCCATTTGATTCTATTGATCCATTGGAAATAATTCATTTTCATCTATCCAGAAATCCGATTCACTTATCCTCATTCTTACCGGATTTACCAAGAGGACTTGAACAGGTTATAACTAAATTGATGGAAAAAAAACCCGAGGACCGATATCATAGTGCTGCTGGGTTAAAGGCCGATTTGGAAACAATACGGGCTCATTTCAATTCCAGAGCACTTCTAATCAATTTTAAACCCGGACAAAAGGATATTACCGAGCAATATAAGCAAAGCCAAAAGTTGTATGGTCGTGAAAATGAAATTATTGAACTGTTGGGATATTATGAAAATCTAAGCAGCTTAAAATCTGTTCTCGTCCTTGTAGCAGGTTACTCAGGAGTAGGCAAATCGTCACTTGTCCGACATATCAAATTCCCGATTATTCAAAGCAAAGGGACTTTTATAAGCGGAAAATTTGATCAGTTTAAAAAGGATATTCCCTATTATGCCTTTATTGAAGCTATCGAGGAATTTATAAAAAACTTGCTGGTAGAAACAGATGATAAAATAAATTCATGGAAGGAACGGATTACCTCTGTTTTGGGCGATAATGCTGGTCTTATAACTGAAGTCATTCCGCAACTCTCAAAAATCATAGAGAAACAAACAGCTGTTCCCAAATTGCAGCCGGCAGAACAGGAGGCCAGATTCCATATGGTGCTCCTGGATTTTATGTATGTCTTTAGCACACCCGGAAGCCCGCTTGTGATCTTCCTTGATGATCTTCAGTGGGCCGACCTCCCGTCTTTAAACCTGGTTAAACGAATTGTTGAAAATCCACGGCCGGAAAGTATACTTATTCTGGGCGCTTACAGGGATAATGAAGTTGAAAAAGGACATCCGTTATCAATCACATTAAAACAGATTAACGAATCATCAGGACAGGTCAGGATACTTCATATCAAATCCCTTGATCAGGAAACAACCTGCCTGATAACCTCCGATTCTTTCGGCATGAGTAAAATTCAATCACTTGAACTAGGTCAGCATGTTTTTGCCAAAACAAAGGGAAACCCTTTCTTTATCCATAGTTTTCTGAAATCGCTTTACGACAAAAAATTAGTAAAAAAAGATACAGTTGAAAATTGGATATGGAATCAAAAAGAGATTGATGATCTTGGCTATACCGACAACGTGATCGACCTGATGACTGAGGGGTTAATAAACCTCCCTGAACAAACTCAGGAGGTCTTAAAATATGCCGCGGTCCTGGGTAATCCCTTTTCGTTAGTCGATCTGTCAGACATTACAGAATTATCCCAATCTAAGGTTTACTCCGACTTAAAGCCTGCGATAAGCGGCGGGTATATTAATTCGATCGACAAAATATACAGATCCTTTGCACTTAGCTCGGTTAGTTCTGAATATGATATCGGCGAACAGCTTTCCGGTAAGACGGCGCAATTCACATTTACACATGATAAGGTTCAGCAGGCTGCCTACAATCTAATTTCTACTCCTAACCTTCCGTCGGTTCATTTGCGTATTGGACGATTGCTTTTATTGAGCAGAAACCAGTTGCAGTTACACGAGGGAATATTCGAATTACTAAATCACTTTGTAATCAGTTCACATCTTCTAGATAATGAAGAAGATAAAAAAAGAATAACAGAACTTTGTTTAATTGCCGGTCGGAAAGCAAAGGATTCAACTTCATATAATTTGGCTGTCCATTTCCTGGAGTTAGCCAAAAGTCTGCTGGGGCGGAATAGTTGGGCTGAAAATTATAAGTCGACATACGATGTCTTATTTGAACTGGGCGAATGTGAATATTTAAATCATAATGCATCCAAAGCAGAACAATATTTCAGGGAGATCCTGAGCTATTCCAAAACTAATTATGAGAAACTGAGGGTATATTATGTCCATTCTTCGCTCTATCTGAAAATCGGAAACACCAACGAATCATTACGTCTGGGACTTGAGGCTGCAAAACTTTACAATATTCACTTTCCAAAAAACAAAAGATCAATACAAATTGCCACTTTGTTAACGATGGCGAAATATCTTTATCTTTTCTCCACAAAATACAAAAACCCCCAAAGCCTGTTCCTGTTAAAGGATTGTAATGATGAGGAGATTATTGCCCTTAATAAATTTCTGATCGACCTAGCAACAAGTGCCTACCAGCAGGACCAAAATTTAATGATGCTTGTCGTTTTTAAAATCATTGAATCATACCTTAAGGATGGGTTTACAGACGCCAGCGGTTGGGGATTCTCAGGTTTTTCGGTTGTAGCCCTCTCTGCACTCAGGATGCAGAAAAAAGGGTTTAACCTTTGGGATATCACCATAAAGTTACATCAAAAGACACACTCACCACTCATTAAATGGAGATTGAATTTCACTGTCCTCTCGTTTTATAATCATTGGAGAATTCCAATCCGTGAGGGCTATGACAAAATTCTTGAAACTATTAAAGCGTGCGTTCTTAATGGAGATCAGATATTTACTGGTTATACTGTCGCATTGTACCTCAGAACAAGGTTTGCGGCGGGTGAAAATCTCAGTGAAATATTGGCTAGCGCCGATGAACATGTATCCTTGATTAAAAATAGCAAAGGTGGACTTGACTTTTTTCAATGTTTCCATCAATTGGCCAAGGCATTGAATGGACAAACGGAGGAAAATGGATGGGATGACACTACTTTCAACAGTTCAGACACCTTGGAGCGACTTAATCGGGAAGGAAATATGACTAAACTGGCATTTTTTCATACTGCCGAATGTTCCCTGTTATACTTTTTTGGACGTTACAGGGAAGCACTCGATAAAAGTCAGATTGTTTTAAAATATTCTGCCAATTTCTTAGGAGACCTGCTCGAGGTATTTAATGCTTTTTTCACCTCTCTTTCCATATCTTCTTGCTACGAAGAATTGAATCCCATTGAGAAGAAGAAATACATGGTCATTTTTAAGAAACATCTTCAGGACATGAAGTTGTGGGTCAAAGGGTGCCCTGAAAATTATAGTCAGCATTACTTTCTACTTCAGGCTGAACAAAGTGTGTTAAACAGGGAGTTTGATAGAGCTCTTCAACTGTATGAGCAGACAATACAAATGGCTGCTAAAAACGGATTCAAATATGTCGAAGCCATTGCGAATGAAAGGGCTGCATTGGTTTGCGCTAAAAGGCAAATGAGCAAACAATTTCAGATATACCTCGAAGATGCTTGGGAAGCTTACCATTATTGGGGAGCGCACGCTAAATGTAAGCAACTCGAAGAAATTTATTCAGCCATTTTAGGAGCAAAATCTGATTTTACTAAAGATCCCCATAGCAGATCGTTGACAGTAACTTCACAGTCAAGCAATAAGGCTCTCGATCTGGCTTCTGTGCTCAAAGCCTCTCAGAGTATTGCAGCCAGGTACGATATGATGATCTGCTGAAGAAATTGATGCATATAACAATTGAGAATGCCGGAGCAGAAAGAGGATGTTTATTACTATACAGTGGGAGTCAGCTTTGCATTGAGGCGGTTGGAGTTACTGGTTCAGGAGGTATCGAAATTATTCATTCAGTGCCCCTAAGTGAAATGAAAATAGTTCCTGATTCAATACTAAATTACTGCCTGCACTCTGAAGAGAGTGTTGTTGTGAATGACGCTCTTAATGAAGAAAGATTCAGTTCTGATCGTTACATACAGGATCATAAGGTGCTGTCTGCAATGTGCCTGCCAATTACTTCCAAAGGAAGTGTAAATGGTTTGTTGTACCTTGAAAATAGCCTTTTGAAAGGTGTTTTTAACAAGAATAGAATCGAACTTCTGGAAATGCTCTCGGGCCAGATAGGAATCTCAATTGAAAATGCCCTGCTTTATGAGAACCTGGAGGCAAAAGTAATCGAGCGTACCAAAGAGATTGAAAAAACACTAACTGAACTTAAATCAACCCAGGCTCAGCTCATTCAAGCCGAAAAGATGGCTTCACTGGGTGAACTCACTGCAGGCATTGCCCACGAAATTCAGAACCCGTTGAACTTTGTGAATAATTTTTCGGAAGTAAACGCCGAATTAATTGAGGAAATGAGAGAGGAGATGGGCAAGGGGAATATGGATGAAGTAAATACAATTGTCAACGATATAGCTGAGAACCAAAAAAGGATTTCGCAACATGGTAAACGTGCAGATGCTATCGTAAAAGGGATGCTTCAACATAGTCGTATCAGCACAGGACAGAAAGAACCTACGAATTTTAATGCCCTGGCTGACGAATTTCTTCGCTTGGCTTACCATGGATTGCAGGCAAAGGAAAATTCGTTCGATGTGACCCTAAAAACAGATTTTGACCAGAGTATTGGAAAAATCAGCATTGTCCCGCAGGAAATTGGCAGAGTTCTTCATAATTTAATTAACAATGCATTTTATGCAGTAGGAGAGAAAAAGAAAGCCTTAGACCTTCAGGGTTTTCAAAATACGTTAGATCATTCCGAATATGAACCGACAGTTTCAGTTCGGACCTCACGGTTCCTCCCTTTGGGTGGCGAGGGTGTGACGGGCCGGCAGGACGAAGGAGGTGCAATGGTTTTACTTTCCGTAAAAGATAATGGCAATGGCATACCCGAAAGAATTCTGGAGAAAATTTTTCAACCATTCTTTACTACCAAACCTGCTGGGGAGGGAACCGGATTAGGTTTATCCTTGAGTTATGATATTGTTAAATCGCATGGTGGCGAGTTTAATGTTTCTTCGGTCGAAGGGCATGGGACTGAGTTTACTATAAAGATACCCGTATAAAACAACCCATCTCAAAAATCAGACAACATGAAAAGCAGATTTTCTAAATATTTGATTGTACTTCTTCTGGTTTCCGGAATAAAGAGTTCGGCTCAGAATAAGCAATTATTCTTCAATCCAATATTGGGAAATGATGGGATTTTTCTCGGGAAGATAAATAGTATTACACAAGATCCGCAGGGCTATATATGGCTTTCAGATCAGGACAATGGTTGTATCATCCGCTATGACGGTTCCCGGATGACCAGTTTCAAGTTTGATCAAAAAAATCCAAACTCACTTGGAGGAACGTATCCTGAATACCTTTTTGCCGATACTACAGGTGTAATCTGGATTGGATTTTATGGAACAGGTCTTGACCGGTACGATCCTGAATCGGGTAAATTCACCCATTTCAGGCATAAACAGGGAGACCCCACAAGTCTGAGTAACGATACTGTTGCTTCGGTTTTGATGGACCGCAAGGGAAATCTCTGGATTGGTACCTATGGCGGACTTGATTATTTGAATCAGGAAACAGGGAAGTTTACCCATTACGCTCATTCGGATAATGACCCTTCGAGTCTTAGTTGTAACAAAATCAGGATTATATATCAGGATCATCAGGGGACGCTGTGGATCGGGACAGGAAATCCCTTTGTAAACAATACCGATGGAGGGCTAAACCGTTTCGAACCTAAAACAGGAAAGTTTATAAGATATATGCAAAACCCGAATGATTCGCAAAGCCTCATCAATAACAAGGTAAGGGCTATTTTTGAAGATAGCAGGGGAACATTTTGGGTAGGCACGGCGGGGAGTGATGGATTGCATACGATGGATCGCGCCAAAGGTATATTTGTGCGATATCCCTATGATCCAAAGAAACCCGAAAAACTGAGCCGTCCTCCTGTAAAAAAGGATGATAAATTTGACCATATCACCTTTATCACAGAGGATGGCAAAGGGGCTATCTGGATTGGGACTTTTTCGCAGGGAATACTTCACTATGACCCTCTTAATCAAACTATTTTACATTTTGGCAGCAGTGAAAAAAACACTTCCGGATTTAAAGATGACAGTGGCTGGTGCGCATTGGTATCAAAAGAAGGTGTTTTTTGGATAAGTACCCAGGAAAAGAATCTTTATCGTGTTGATCCTTTCCGAAATAGTATACCGCATTTTAAAACTCCTGCTACTACCGCTTTCTTCGAGGATCAGAAATCAACTCTTTGGTATGGAACCGGAACAGATGGGCTTTTCCGGAAAGACCCGGAGGCAGTACAACCATATCATTATAAGAATGACCCTAAGGATATAAACAGTATAAGCGTTAACAATATCAACTCAATTTTAAATGATCGTGACGGAGATCTATGGTTGGGATCCTGGGGAGGGGGATTAAACCGGCTGAATCCGGCTACAGGAAAGTTTACCCATTACAGACACGATCCGAAAAACAATAAAAGCCTGGGTTCTGATAATGTGATTGTAATTTATCGGGACAAAAATTCGGCCCTTTGGATTGGGACTTCAGGAGGCTGCGATCTGTTGGATCCCGCTACAGGTTATTTTGAACATTATGTAAATAATTCTAAGGATACAAATAGCATAAGCAGAAATAGTACCGTCTGTTTTCTTGAAGATACACAAAATAATTTCTGGGTTGGAACATGGAATGGAGGTGGAGTAAACCTGATGAACCGTCAGAATGGAAAATTTAAACATTACCTGTTCGATGAATATATAAACAACATTTATGAGGACTCTCAAAATGTCATTTGGGTGGGAACAGGTTCAGGAATCTTTCAATACAACAGAAAATCGGATAAATTTTCCCTGATGGATGAAAAAAGGATCGGATTTCATATTCCAAATGCTTGGGGTATTATTGAAGACAAAGAGCATAACCTCTGGTTTAGTTCAGCATTGGGAATTGTCAGCCTTAACCCGAGCCGCGATAAAATAAGTATATTTGGAAAGAACAATGGGGTAAACGGCGGATCACTTTGGTATCAAACAGGGTATATGAGTCCCCGCGGATATATGTATTTTGCAAATGCAGACGGGTATTATTCCTTTCAGCCTGAAAAATTAAGTTTTAACACTGTTGCACCTTCAATTATTTTGAATTCTTTTTGGATTGCCGGTAGACAAATCAACTCCTCACCTGGAGGCCCGTTTAAACATTCCCTGTCCAGAAGCAGGGAAATTGATCTGAAATTTAACCAGAATGTTTTCTCTATTGGACTAACTGCCATAGATTTTAGTAACCCTGAAGATTCTAAAATAATTTACAGACTAAAGAATTATGATCGCGATTGGTTAGATATCGGTTCGGATGGCAGAGCATCTTATTATGATGTGCCTCCGGGAAAATATATTTTTGAGATCAAGGCATTTAACAGCAATAACGGTATCAAAACTGAAAAGGCGGTTGAAATAATTATTTCACCTCCGTTTTGGAAAACCTGGAGCGCCTATTTCATATATCTTTTGTTGTTTATTGCAGCAGTATTCGGTGTCGACCGGTTCCAGCGGAAACGTTTATTGCGTGCAGAAAGAGACAGGACTCGTGACCGGGAATTGGCCCAGGCTAAGGAGATAGAAAAGGCCTATACTGAACTTAAAACAACACAGGCCCAGCTTATTCAATCCGAGAAAATGGCTTCTCTCGGAGAGCTGACAGCAGGTATCGCTCATGAGATCCAAAACCCTTTGAACTTTGTCAATAATTTCTCTGAAGTGAATAAGGAACTAATCGGGGAGATGAGGACGGAAATCGATAAAGGAAATATGGATGAAGTTAAGGCAATAGCAAAGGATATTGAAGAGAATGAAGAAAAAATCCTGCAACATGGGAAACGTGCGGATGCCATAGTCAAGGGGATGTTGCAACATAGCCGCAGCAGCTCGGGAATTAAGGAGCCATCCAATATAAACGCAATTGCTGATGAATATTTGCGGCTAGCCTATCATGGGTTGAGGGCAAAGGATAAATCATTCAATGCAACGATGAAGACAAATTTTGATCAAAGTATAGGATATATAAACATAATTCCTCAGGATATTGGACGTGTGATTCTTAATCTAATTACCAATGCTTTTTACGCCGTTTCCGAAAAGAAGAAGATTTTAGACCAGCAGGGATTTCAAAACCAGTTAGAAATTTCCCCTTACGAACCTACCGTAACAGTCACAACAAGCACTACACCCTCTCCCGGAGCGGGCAGGAGTGCCGTCCGGATAAGTGTAAAAGATAACGGCAACGGAATTCCCCAAAAAAATTTGGATAAAATATTCCAGCCTTTCTTTACCACCAAGCCATCAGGAGAAGGAACCGGTTTAGGTTTATCCCTAAGTTATGAAATTATAACAAAAGGCCATGGAGGAGAGCTGAAAGTTGATACAAAAGATGGAGAGTTTACAGAATTTATTATAATCTTGTAGTGTCAAAAAACTAAACCAAATTTTATGTCACTTTCTGTCGCACCGCTGGTTGTTAGTTTGGTTATAGCGAATCGGATCAGGAAATATGTCAGGACTAATATCCTGCAGCAATGGGAGAGACCTCTCAGATATGCTTTGTTCCTTTCAGTACTGCTTTTTGCCACAGAGGTCATTCTTTCAGAAACCGAAATCATAAAATGGGCCTGGCATGCCTACCTGATTACAATGCTTATTTTTGCATTGAAACAGAAGGAATTACGACTATTGCGCATGTTCATAGTGGCGTTTATCCCCTTTGAATTTTTCTCCTTGTTAAGTGATCTGGCACAGTTGGTGAGTGCCGATTATTTTAAGAACAATGAAAATTATTTTAAAAATGCGACGGGAATTTCATTTATTTGGATGGTTGCCATTTTGTACAGTCAAAACAGGCAATTTAAAGGAGCTGAAAAAGAGCGGATTAAGCGACAACGCGAAGATGAGATAAACCGGGCGATTGCAGTCCGAAAGGTTGAACTTGAAGGATTGGTCGCTGAACGAACTGCAGAACTAACAGAACAGAAGGAGGAATTGGAACAGGCACTTAATGAATTACGCTCTACCCAATCACAACTGATCCAATCTGAAAAGATGGCTTCTTTGGGTGAACTTACCGCTGGCATTGCCCATGAGATCCAGAACCCGTTGAACTTTGTCAATAATTTTTCGGAAGTGAATTTGGAGTTGCTGGAAGAGATGAAATCAGATTTGATGGCTGGAAAACATGAAGATGCCATTGCCCTGGCAAATGACATTGCCGACAACGAAAAAAAAATCACGCTTCACGGGAAAAGGGCCGATGCTATTGTAAAAGGGATGTTGCAGCACAGCCGGAGCAGCAGTGGTATAAAAGAACCAACGAATATCAATGCCCTGGCCGATGAATACTTCCGCCTGGCATATCATGGGTTGAGGGCAAAGGATAAATCATTTAACGCAACAATGAAAACCGAATTTGATCAAACCCTAAAACCCATTAATATCATTCCTCAGGATATTGGCCGGGTAATTCTCAATTTAATAACCAATGCATTTTATGCTGTTGCAGAGAAGACGAGAACCTCAGGACATAAAGATTTACAAAATGCTCAAGGCCATTATGAACCAACTGTTTCAGTAACCACAAAAAAGAATGGAAACAAGGTTCTGATTTCAGTCAGGGATAATGGGAATGGGATTCCACAAACAGCATTGGATAAGATTTTTCAGCCATTCTTTACAACCAAACCGGCAGGCCAAGGAACAGGTTTGGGTCTGTCGATGAGTTATGATATTGTGAAAGCACATGGTTGTGAATTCAGAGTGGAATCGAAAGAGGGCGATGGAGCGATTTTTACAATTCAACTATAAACTTGGTTAAGAATAAATTGAAACAAATATATGATTTTTGTAACTTCGTTTCAAACGGAATCATTAACATGTTTTATTTTGCACTGCCATGAAAAAGATCGTTTGCCTCTTATCCAGTCAATGATAAACAGAATAAACAGATTTAAGAGATAACGGGTCTGCATTCCCCCTATGATCTCAAGGTTTGGGTAAGAACTGTAAGAACAAATAGTGAGGTTAAATTGTTTGTAACAGATCATGGCAATGGCATTCCTCAATATACATTAGGGAAAATCTTCCAGCCCTTCTTTACCACCAAGCCGGCTGGCGAAGGAACCGGATTAGGGTTTGTCTCTGAGTTCTAATATCATTCAGGCTCATAGCGGGGAACTGAAAGTCGAAACATTAGAAGGTGAAGGTTCCGAATTCTCAATTATATTACCAGTATTAAACTAACATTATTAAGAATGAAAATTTTAGTTGTTGATGATGAACGGGATATTCAGACACTTTTTGAACAACGATTCAGAAAAGAGATCAGGGAAAATTACCTGGAGTTTGCATTCGCCTTTTCCGGCGAAGATGCACTGATCTATTTAAACCTGCATGAACATGAAAAAGTATTGATCTTGTCCGACATCAACATGCCTGGAATGAGCGGGTTGGAACTTCTGCGACAAATTAAAGAGAAATATTTGAAACCACCTCCGGTCGTTATGATGATAACTGCCTATGGTGATGCAGAAAATTTCAATATAGCCAAGCAACTGGGGGCAGATGATTTCATCACCAAACCTGTTGATTTTACATATTTAAAAGAAAAACTCAGACAATAAATCTACCCCAAACCGAATTCAGATTTGTGTTCCTTGTGAAATCCATGTTTTACTCCCCTCTCTGAGAGGTGTTTTGGGAGGTCAATGTGTTGATTTCACAATGAGGATATACTAATCCGGTTACCTATTTAAGATGTCTTTCGAAACAGTTTTTTACATGATTCCACATCGCATCTGTTAACACATGACCTGTATCTGGCTCGATGAAAGATGTAAAATTATCGGGTACACCAGCTTTGTGATAAGCATCTGAAATCCTTTCCAAACCCCGTTTGGCAGATACGATAGGAGTACCAGAGTCTTTCTCCCCCAGATTAAAATGTAGTGCCCTTGGTGCTATAAGAGCTGCGATATCGGGTGTATCGCCATGCAATTTCCATCCGGGTACGAAATTGGGAAAACAATGCAACAGATGTTCTTCTTCAATCCCTTCATAGGTTGGCAGACAGCAGTTTCCAACAACGCATTTAAGCCGTGGTTCTAGAGGCCCAACAAGCCATGAATGTGTTGAGCCCATTGAATGGCCATAACATCCCAGGCGGTCTGATTTTACGTCATGACGTGAACACAAAACGTCTAGAGCCCTTTTCATCTCCAGAATATTTCTCCAGGCCATACTGCGGCCCCTGACAATCTCCGTCAGAAACTCAAAACGTTCATATGCGCCATCTTTTAACCTCCCGGTAGGGTCCTGTCGCTCTCCGAAACACAGCGCATCCGGACATATTACAACATATCCTTCACGGACAAGGGCAACTCCTGTATGGTGCATTGGATTTCCGGCCAGGCCTGCAGGTTCTGATTTCCCCAGATAATATTGTCCGTTATGCTGATGCCATACCGCTATCCCTGGAGCAGGATTTTTTGCTGTGACATTATCAGGGATCAGTAATAATGCGGGTATCCTGTTTCCGGGTTGAGCCTCATAGGTGAGAGATTCAATCCGGTATCCATCCTTCTGTATTATTTCCCTAACCTGTGGGTGAACAGGGGTAAGATCAGGAAAAGGACCCCCAAGACATTTCTGATATTGATCGCGCAGTTCTTCAGCTGACTTCTCACCACCCAGATTCTCGGCATTGGAAGGCGATGAATGAGCCTCTGAAATGGGCAGCCCAGTTGCACATGCCCCAAGTGCAAAAATCAGTTGCGACTTTAAGAATCTGCGGCGGTTATTATTTGGTCCGGACGAGAAAGCGTAGGTTTTCATGATCAGTTATTTTTCACCGTTAAATTATTGGAACATTTGAAAATATTGAGAGATAAGATTTTATTCCTTTATCTTAAATTCCTCCCAAAACCCTATTAACTCGTCAGATTTTAAAAGAATCATCATGTTTTTTAAATTTTCTAGTGACCGGGAATG
>CAIOOC010000219.1 GCA_903859795.1 uncultured Bacteroidia bacterium | reverse complement strand
GTACGACTTTATGGCGTTCAGGGTGATAACTGGAGTCATGAAGGAATTAGATTGATTCCTTTACCGGAATACCGCGATATGCTTGAAAAGGGATTAAGGTCATTAATTAATGAAGAAAATTTATACGATTTTGAATTTAAAATCAGGCAACAAAATACTGGGCAAATTCTGGATATACATTCAATTGCAGAGTATGACCCGTTAAGGAAAATCGTATTTGGGGTCATCCAGGATATTACTGACCGGAAAAAGGCAGAAGAGGAGCTATTCAATAGTGAAAAGAAATATCGGTTATTGATCGATAATCAGGGTGAGGGGGTGGCAACTGTGGATTTGAACGAGATATTTGTCTTCGCCAACCCCGCCGCTGATCATCTGTTTGGAGTACCAGAGGGTACATTGGTGAACAGGTCACTCCTCGATTTTATTGTCCCCGATCATTTGTTACGAATACAGGAACAGTCGGCCATTAGAGCCAAATTCGAGAAAAGCACATATGAGATAGAGATCATCACACTCTCCGGAGAGAAACGTCATTTGTTGGTTACTGCCACTCCTCAGACTAATGCGAACGGAGAGATTACAGGTACATTTGGAATTTTCCGCGATGTGACTGAACGTAAAAATGCAGAAAAAGAGCTAATAATCAGTGAACAGAAATACAGGGAACTTGCAAATTCCCTGCCGGTTGGTGTTTTTGAAGCAGATCTCGGTGGTATAATAACCTTTGCAAACGAAACACTGTTGAACTGGCTTAATCGTACTCAGGACGAAGCTATTTCAGGTCAGAATATGCTGAATTTCATTGTTGAAAATGAACGAACCGGAGCGTATAACAGATTTAGTGATTTGATTGCTAATGACTTGCGAACAGCCAGCGAATACAATGCAATTCGAAAAGATGGTTCATCATTTCCGGTTTTGGTTTCAGTTTGTGTGATTAAGAAAAGTGGTGAAACCATTGGTATTCGAGGAACATTAGCCGATATCACCGAACGTAAAAAAATTGAAGAGGCTTTAAATGCAAGCGACAAACTGCTCAGTAATCTTGTTGAGAAAATGCCGGACGGTGTCTATAAAAGCACTTCTGAAGGAAAGTTTGTTTCAGTAAACCCGGCGATGGTTTCGATGCTTGGCTATTCCAGCAAGGATGAGCTGATGGCAATAAACATTAAAAAGGAATTGTACTTCGATCCGGATGAACGATCGTTAATCGTCTCAAAAAATAACATTGGCGGTTCCTCCATATTCAGGTTAAAAAAGAAAGACAATTCTGAGATTTGGGTTGAGGATCATGGGTGGTATAATTCTGATGATGAGGGTAATATTCTTTACCATGAAGGGATTATCAGAGATATAACCCAACGCAAGGTTGTAGAGGATAAGCTAAGAATTCTGTCAGAGACCGTGGAGCAAAATCCATCCTCGACAATTATCACTAATGCTGAAGGGAATATCGAATTTGTAAACAATGCCTTTTCATTGCTAACCCAATACACCCTTGATGAGGTTATTAATAAACCCCCAAGGATTTTTAATCATGGACATATCCCGGATAAAGACTTTACGCAGATGTGGGCAACCCTTAAGGCCGGTAAAATCTGGAAAGGTGAATATCAAAACCGTCGGAAGGATAAATTGATCTACTGGGAAGATGTGACAATATCGTCCCTTATGAATAATGATGGGGCCATCAGTAATTATATTCTGATCATGAACGATATCTCTGAAAAGAAGAAAATGCTCGATGATCTGATTAAGGCGAAGGAGAGTGCGGAGGAGAATAACCGGCTTAAATCTGCCTTTCTGGCTATGATGAACCATGAATTACGCACCCCGCTAACCCATATTCTGGGTTTTAGTGAATTGATTATGTCAGGAGTTGCAATGGAGGAAAATATCAATTTTGCTTCAAGTATTCAATCAAGCGGTCAGAATTTGCTTTCAATTATCGAAGGGGTGTTCGATCTTGCACTTATGGATAATACTAAAATTAAGATCAATAATCAGACGTTTAGTATTATGGACCATTATATGGAAATTAAAGCGTCACTTGATCATATCGTGAGAACCTCAGCTAACCAGTCTCATATAAACCTGGTATTCAGACCAGATACGCATTGGTTGTCGAGTTATATCACTGCCGACAGGGGAAAGATAAATCAAATACTGACCAACTTGTTTAAGAATGCGGTTAAATTCACCCACCAGGGGACTATTGAATTTGGATTCAGTGTTGAAAATGAATCAGTTGTAAGATATTTTGTCAGGGACACGGGGATCGGAATTCCGGAGGAAAAGCAAGGAATTATATTCGATTATTTTACCCAGGTTGATGATTCCTATACACGGGTTTACGGCGGTATTGGTGTCGGTCTGACTATTTCACAAAAAATTGCAAAGATTCTCCAGGGTGAACTTAATGTGAAATCTAAACCCGGACAAGGTAGTACCTTTTCACTCACTCTTCCTGTTGAGTTGTCGTACATTAAGGAGTGATTATCTTAAATCGTAACCGAAAGGATAAAAGGTAAGTCGCATCAGCTTAAAATGTTGTAAACCAAATGGGATTCCGATGATTGTGATACAGAGCAGAATACCGAAAAGCAGTTGAGCCAGTGCGATCCAGATTCCTGCGAAAATTATCCAGATCAGGTTAAAGAGAAACGATATCACCGGAATTGAGCCACCTGTGGGTACAACTTTGCGTCCAAATGGGGTCAGGTGGGCAATCCCAATCTTCATGGCCTGTAATCCCCAAGGAATTCCAATGATAGTCAGACAAAGTAATAATCCACCCCAGAGATATCCCAGGCAGGTCAGCAAACCGCCACAAATCAGCCAGATGACGTTACCGATAAGTCTCATTGTTTTAAAATTTAAGTTTTTAAATACTTAGAGAGATAATTTTCCGATTATTTAATTTGATCTATGCAAGATACTATTAATAAAGTTATTTTGGAACCATTCCCAGAATTGTTTCTGCAAACGCATAAGTCGCCTTTGACACCTCTGCCACACTTTGGGAGGTAAGATCACAGGCGATAACGTGCGCTCCGGCTTCGGGAAAAGGTTGAGCGATTTTTTTTGAACCAGGGGTATTTACCTTTTCAAACATCTGCAATGCCGCTTTTACCTCAATAGTCTGGTCCTGATGTTCTTCATCTTTAAAGTAATAGCCCATAAATAACGGGCATCTCACTTTTGAAAAGACGGTTTCATTCATCGTTGCATCTATAAGCTGTTGAAGATAAACCGGACCTTCAGCCCTGTAGCGGCAATACCAGTATTTGCAAATTTCACCCGATGGGTCATCTTCTAAAACTCTGAAGTTTCCACCGAAATTCAAACGTGCAATCTGTAATCCCCAGGGTTTGGATAGTAAAAGCGACGCTTTTTGTTTTATGCTTACGTTTGGGGAATAAAGAATAAGCGCATAAACCATATTCGGAAATTCAGCAGCCAGCTTGAGCCCAAGAGTGCCTCCAGTAGAGGTCCCCATTATGATCACTTTTTTTCCTATACGGTTCGCAATTACGAGGGCCTGTTTGGCTGACTCGTAAAGCCGGTCCGGTGTCATATCGATTAACGGATTTTCAGTTTCAAGACCATGAGCAGCAAGTCTGGGGAGAAAGGCATTGCATTTATACCGCTTTGGAAAATCTTCGTTTATTGGAAATCCTTCATGGCTCGATGCCGAAAACCCATGTAAATAAACCAGTGCATATTCAGTCATGGCATGGGTTGAATCATTTGCCCAAATAATCTTAGCTTCGTTTCCCGGGCGCACCTTTTCGAGCGATTCGATGTGAGTCACAAACGCAGAAACCGGTTCGCTCACTACAGGAAGGTTTGAACTTAATACAGGTTTTGGCATTTCCGGTCCCAGGAAATAGGTTGCCAAAACCACTGCTATGACGCCTATTGTAATTTTTAAAGATCTCATATGTTGATAATTAAATTAACTGTTAATTCAATTTGAAAGAATACAAAAAACATATTTTCAGCAAACCCTAGTTAATCCTGATGATTGCCGTTCTCTTCCGTCCATCCATCAATATTTCCAGCTCATTTGTGAATCTGACATGTTTGACATATTTCCCGGCCCATATTAATTCCTGGCGATCGAGAATATCCATTTTCACAAAATCAGAACTTTTTATATCCGGAACAGAGAAATACCCTACATTCATTGAAGTGACATTATGAAAAAAGTGAGAGCCAAGCGAAGCCTCCAGCGGGAAATTGGGTAACCCTATTTCAACAATTACCCTTGCATTATTGATCTGAGACCAATTAACGGGAATCCCGGTATAGACATCCCTTGTTCCCCACCGACCTGGACCGATGAGTACATATTGCTTATTCAATCTGTTAATTGCTTTATTAACTTCTGCAATTTCGCTTGCAATTTCTGTTGTTTTGGTCTTGTCGAAATGGTTAATATCTACATAAACAACATCTTTGATTCCCGATATTCTTCCATTACCCATTCCCCTTGTTGACTTTAGAACAAGGTTTGAAGTGTCGGATGAATCCAGATCAATAGTGATTTCGGCTTCGCGTCTGATCAATGGTTTAAGTTGAAGCAGGTAAAAGGTCGGCCACCCATTTTCTCCGTTTCTCAGGTCAAGAGCATATTCCATCTCAACTGGTGCACCCATGGCCTGTTTGAAAAGCTTCATCAGTAATTGCAAGGTATCGGCGAGTGGGACATGTTGGTATTCAAGGATATTTGCAAAATTAATTACACGAGGCCCCCGGTTACCGATTCCCGGATTAATTTGGTCATTTTCAATACTATAAGTTGAAGCGCAATGTTCAAGAATTCCATCCTTCTCTGCTTCAGATATTTTATATTTTTTTATAGCTGCCATTTCACCTTCCATAGTCAGATCAAAGGTGGTGTAGTTCATGTCAATCGCGTAGAATTCACGTTGAGAGTCCCGGACCTGATCTTCAACCGAATTATTTGATAATGCAGGAAATTTGGGACAAAACCGGTGTGCCTTTTCACCGCCTACAACTGCCTGTCCTAAACCTACTGCGATCACTGCAAAACCATCCTCAGGCTGCATATAGGCATATGGATAGTAATTATAGGATTGAGCAACACCGCTTATGTCAACATAAAATTTCTTGTTATGCTCATGTCCGACAACAGGTTGAATGACAACTGCCATTTTTTCCTCTTCAATCTTATAATTTATGGCATTGAAATAATCTCTGGCATCGTCACTGAATACTGAGGCATAAACCAGTTTCACTGCGGTTCGCAGTTGTTCGAACCTTACATTTTCATCAGGATGATTATTTGGGATAAGAAAGGTGGAGTAGACACCTGAGAATGGTTGAAGCAGCGAATCTTCAAACAAACCGGAAGATCGTACTGCCAAAGGACAATTCACCTGCCGGATATAATGGAGTAATCGCTCCTTGAGGGCAGTGCTCAGGTTTGCCCTGATAAAAGCATCTGTAACCTGTGCGTAATCTGACTGAAGGTAAGCAATATCGTATAGATTATTTTCCTCCATAAAATTATCGAATTCAATGGCTCCGATCACTGCTGTCGCAGGCATCCTGATATTGATTCCCGGAATGAGTGCTTTCATGTCGATATTCTCCATAAGATTGCACATAAAAGCCAGGCCTCTCCCTTTACCGCCGAGAGAGCCAAGCCCCATCCTCAGGATATATCGGTTTCCGGAGACCAGTGAGGGATCAAAATTGATAATCCTGCCGCGATTTCTCTTCTCCTGCACATCGGCGAATATACTAAGACACGTTTCCCTTATCCGGATAGGATCTTCAAAATCATCCGTTTTGTAGGGAATAAGCCGTTCTGCAATGTTTATTTCGCCGCGAGCCAGTAGCCATGTCGAAAAATCATTTGAAATTCCGTGATAAACCAACGAATCAATTGGAACTTCCGCGATTAGTTTTTCAAATTCATGGAGATTCCGTGCAAGTCCGATAGGTTCACCGATTCCGTTTCGAAATATAAAGTCTCCAAATCCCAGGTTACTGTTAATGAATTCGCTTATGTCGTGAGAAAGAGTATCTGAATTCTTATTTATGAATCCTGCCTGAATAGTATTTGCCCTTTTCAGGTTGGAGACATCGTGCGACTGCAACAATAGGGGGATCGGATAACGAAGCGTTTGCTTTACGAATTTTAGGAGCTCTATTCCGGCATCTTCATCATCGACTCCAGCTCGTGCAAATTTAACATCCGATATTACGCACAGAAGGTTTTCCTTGTACTCGTAAATCACCTCCAGCGCATCTTCATAGGTGCTAACCAGCAACACTTTAGGACGTGCCCTGTATTTGAAGATCTTATGCAGCTCATCTGTGGACTCATCCGAAACAAGTGCCTGGGTCTGAGTCATTACACTTGTAAAAAGGAGTGGAAGATATCGCGAGTAGTACTTAATGGAATCTTCGACCAAAAGTATTATTCTTACGCCGCCCAGACGGGTATCTTTGGCAGCATTTTTCTTGTCCTCGATATATTTAATCATGGCCAGGAACACATTTGAATTCCCGTTCCAAACGAAAACCCGGTCGATAGCCGGTATTTTTGTAGCTGCTATTTTAAAATACTTGACATCACTGTTATTATTGACCAGTAACAGAATCGGGATTCTTGGTTTCGACGCGTTTATCTCCCTAACAACTTTAAGGGGCATCTCCTTGTCGACACCAGCCATGATAATAGCAAGGTCGAAATGACGTGCATTCAATATTTTATTTACATCCTCTTCCGCATTTACACTGGTAAATCGGGGTGCAGCATACAAATTTAACTGGAGGTATTCTCCGAATATCTTGTCCGAAAACTGACCTTCCCGTTCGATAGCGTAGGAATCATATAGCGTGGCAAACAACAGGACCTCCTTTACCTTATTCGGCATTAACTCCTGAAAGATGTCGCGGTCAGTTTTCCTGCGTTTGTAAACCTCTGAAATGGAGATATTTTCAAATTTTTCCATACGATTTTTCCATCTGATCTTAACCCTATAAAGTTAATTAAAAAATCAGATTAACGCAGAAAAGGGGCCGAAGCCCCTTTCCCAATATGATTTTTAATAATTATTCCACAACCCAGGTATTGCCGCTGCGGAGCAGGTCGTCAATTGATTTTATCTTTGCTTTTGATTTCACTGTTTCAATCTGCTCTTCCATCATCTGGTCATAAACTGGTGCTTCAACTGCACGTATAACGCCCATCGCGACAGGGAAGTCGGGTAATTTCATTCCAATAAGCTGTTGGTGGATATAACCGTTGGGCTCTGTAACATCATGAATGAGAATGTCATCGAGTGTGATACTGTTCTGTCCGATAGTGGCAACCATCAGACCTGATTTACCTATAACCAGTCCTTTATCCTTGTTGTTTCCAAAAATCATGGGTTCGCCATGTTTAAGAAAGATCTGACGCTCTTCCCTCATTTTAGGATCTGAGATTTCAGAATGAATACCGTCATTAAAGATCACACAATTTTGTAAAACTTCCACAACAGAAGTTCCCTGATGTTTTGCCGCCTCCTCAAATACTTCCTGAGAATGTTTGATATTATTATCGACTGCCCGCGCAAAAAATGTTCCTCCGGCACCCAGAATCAATTGCCCGGGAATAAAAGGGCTTTCGATTGTCCCCTGCGGAGAGGTCTTTGTAATTGCACCCCGATCGGAGGTCGGCGAATACTGCCCCTTGGTAAGGCCGTAAATTTTATTGTTGAACAGGATAATATTAAGGTCAATGTTTCTGCGGATACAATGGATAAAATGATTTCCGCCAATGGCCAAAGCATCGCCGTCGCCGGTGATTTCCCAGACACAAAGTTTGGGATTTGCACATTTTACACCAGAAGCTACAGCCGCAGCACGTCCGTGGATCGTATGAAAACCATAAGTACTCATATAGTAAGGGAATCTTGAGGAACAGCCGATACCCGAAATAACAGCAAAATCTTCCTGCCTGACTCCAAGGTTAGCCATTGCTTTTTGAATCGAGTTCAACACTGCATGGTCACCACACCCCGGACACCAACGAACTTCATTTTCGCTTTTAAAATCTTTTAAAGTATATTCTAATATTCCTTCCATTTTTATTCCTCCAGAAGTGTTTCAAAATTTTCGACTAATTCCTTTACAGTAAAGGGTAAACCCTGTACCTTATTATATTGATGATAGGTAAAACCTTGCACCTTATCCCTCAGATATGCGGCAAACTGACCAAGATTCAATTCGCATACAACAATTTTCTTGAACCTGGCAAAGACAGCTGCAGTATTCGCCGGAAGCGGTCTGATATAGTTAAAATGAGCTAACCCGACTTTTTTCCCTTTGCTTTGCAGATCCCTTACTGCTCCGTCCATATAACCGAATGTGCCACCCCATCCAACAATCAATAAATCGCCTTCTTGGTCCCCATCAACTTCGATGTCCGGGATCATTTCAACAACCCGGTTAACTTTAGCTTCACGGATATCGGTCATTCTCTGGTGATTCATCGGATCGTGGCTAACGTTACCTGCAGCATCTTTTTCAAGTCCTCCAATACGATGCTGGTATCCATCCATACCCGGGAAAGCCCATTCGCGAGCCAGTGTTTTTTCGTCGCGGGAATATGGTTTAAATGTGGCCGGGTCAGTAGCTATCCGTGGTGTAATGGATGGTAATTCGTTGAACGACGGAATTTTCCAGGGTTCTGAACCATTTCCCAAAAATCCGTCAGTCAGAAGAACAACGGGAACCATCCGTTCGAGCGCTATTTTTGCAGCTGTATAGGCATAATGAAAACAGTCCGAAGGAGTTGATGCCGCAATAACGACAAGCGGACTTTCTCCGTTTCGGCCGTATAATGTCTGAAGCAGGTCAGATTGCTCTGTTTTTGTCGGAAGACCGGTCGATGGTCCACCACGTTGCACATTGACAACAACAAGTGGTAATTCAGCCATTACACTCAGGCCCAAAGCTTCGGATTTAAGTGCAAACCCAGGACCTGAAGTTGTCGTTACAGCCATTTTCCCAGCAAATGAAGCACCGATGGCGGTACAGATTCCGGCTATTTCATCTTCAGCCTGGAAACTTTTAACCCCAAGATCTTTTCTGTCGGCCAGGGCCTGCAGAATCTCAGTTGCGGGAGTAATGGGGTAGGAGCCAATGAATAAATCGAGCCCTGCTTTTTGAGAGGCAGCCAGTAGTCCCCAGGCGGTGGCCAGATTCCCATTTATATTTCTGTATGTCCCCTTTTCAATTTCGGCCGGATGAACGACGTATTGTGGGGTCACATGCTCGAGTGTGTTACCATAATTCCAGCCTGCGTGCAAAACTCTGAGATTTGTCTCAACCACCACAGGGCTTTTGGCAAACTTACGCTTGATAAAATTCTCAATATATTCGAGGGGTCTGCTGAAAACCCAGCAAATCAGACCCAGAGCAAACATATTCTTGCTTCGAAGAATGCTCTTGTTATCAATGTCAAGATCTTTCAGCGCCTCGCGAGTCATGGAGGTTATTGGCACAGCCACCTTGATATAGTCCTGAAGATTGCATTCTTCAAACGGATCATTGGTTTTTAGCTTTGCCTTGTCAAAATTCTTTTGGGTAAAACTGTCAACATCGTAAAAAATCGTTCCGCCCGGGCGCATAAAATTGGCATTTGCCTTCACAGCAGCAGGATTCATTGCTACAAGTACATGGGCAAAATCGCCGGGAGTGGTTATTCTCCCTTTTCCGAATTGAACCTGAAATCCTGAAATTCCTCCAATGGTCCCCTGAGGTGCCCTTATCTCTGACGGATAATCGGGAAATGTGGAGATATCATTCCCAAATAATGCCGAAGTATCTGAAAAAAGTGCTCCGGTCAGCTGCATTCCATCGCCGGAGTCTCCCGAAAACCGGATTGCTACTTCTTCCAGTTCAATGATTTTTGTACCAATCATAAAAATAAAATAATAATTTATACCCTTTTTTATTCTGAATTATTACGCGCTTAATAGTAATTTTGGAGACACTTATTTTTGGAGTACAAACTTAAACATTTTTAATCGAATGGCTATAATAAAATCACTTCGCGGAAAAACTCCGGTTTTTGGTCAGGATTGCTGGCTTTCAGAAACAGCAGTAATTATTGGAGATACAACACTGGGAGAAGGTTGCAGTATCTGGTATGGTGCCATTCTTCGGGGTGATGTAAACTTTATAAAAATAGGAAATAATGTGAATATCCAGGATAATGCGGTTATTCATGCTACATACCTGAAGTCGCCCACTACCATCGGAGATAATGTAACCATCGCACATGGGGCCGTTGTTCACGGCTGTACAATTCACAATAACGTGTTGATTGGAATTAATTCTGTAATACTCGATGATGCCATTATTCACAGCGATACCATCATTGCTGCCGGGGCAGTTGTAACAAAAGGTATGATTGTCGAATCGGGAGCAGTATACGCCGGTTCCCCGGCACGCAAGATAAAAGATATCAGCCCGCAACTACTCGAAGGTGAAATAAACCGGATTGCCAATAACTATCATATGTATGCGGGATGGTATAAGGATACCGAATAGTGATATAAATAATTGAAATACCTTGATTTAACTGGAAATTCCCATTTGTAATTATTATACATTCTAAATTGCACGAAATGAATAATTATACAAAATGCAAAGTTTAACCGAACACTGCGTGACTTTGTATTTTTAGCGAATGTGACTACTTCAATTTGAGATTATGGAATATTGACAAATTTTCCCAAAACAATTGTCTGATTGCCGGGTTGTCAAACCACCGAATTGCCAAATAGTCTGATTATCTTCTTATTTTATGGCCTGCCACTGCAAAATAGAGAATAAAGAGGTAGCATGGGATAAAAATCCAGTAAGCTGATTGGAAGTTAGCAGTAGTCACCAAAGTATTTGCCCCTTTAAAACTGTCAACCAGAATACCGAAGATGAAAGGTATTACTCCGCCGCCTACAATACCCATTACTAGGAACGAGGCTCCTGTTTTGGTAAATTTACCCAAATCAGCAATTGCAAGTGGCCAGATGGATGGCCAAATCAATGAATTGGCAAATCCGATTACTGCCAGGCAATAAATGCCGATTTTCCCGGGCATAAAGATCAGACACAGAGAAGCCACGAAACCGAGGATGGTTACACTTTTGAGTGCTGTTGTCTGTGAGATTATTTTTGGAATTGTGAACACTCCGAAAAGATATCCAACCATTAATCCAATTGGGACAAACTTTGAATACCCAGTGAGGTCAGCATCAGGATATACCGATCTGACATAATCAAGTATCGATGCCATTGGCAATGTTTCGACTCCGACATACATGAATAAAGCTAATACACCCATCAGTAAATGAGGAAATTGCATAATGCCGGTTTTATTTCCTGTAATTGGTGATAGTGTCTTTTCTTCAGCTTCATCCTCTCCCTCTGCCTTGACCTCAGGAAGCGGAGCGAAGTAAATGAATATTCCTAATCCGGCTAATATTGCGGCAACAAGGTAAAACGGGAAGGTTATATCATCGAGTTTTGCATTATTTATATCCAGAAATATCCCCAGGAAAAGGGGACCAATCCACCATGCGGCTTTGTTCATAATTCCCATAAGACATATCCTCATGGCTGCACTCTCCTTCGGCCCAATAATTGTAACATATGGGTTTACTGCCGCCTGGAGAATTGTATTCCCGATCCCCCCGATAAATAGTGCTAAAAGAAAAAACGGGAAACTTTGATAATGGGCTGACGGAACAAATAACACCATTCCAAACGCCATTACAAAAAATGCAATCAACATTGTAGTTTTATATCCAACTTTTTTGACCAGGATACCAGCAGGCGCACCAAAGATCACAAATGCCGAAAAAATTGCGGCGGTAACAAGGTATGACTGAGAAGTGGTAAGTGCGAATGCTTTTTGTAAAAAGGGAATCAAAATACCACTGATTCCAATTCCGAAACCAATAACAAAAAATAGAATCCCGACAATTGCCAACGGCAGGAAATAGCTTCCCCCTGATTTAAAAGTTTCCTGTGCTTTTGACATCTGATATTGGTTTTTATAAATGAAAGATGATTTGGATCAGGGTCAAAAATAACAATTTATATTTATCTTTCCGGTTACTTAATTGTGAGCAGCAATATTAGCGTTTTACATATCCCAGCTCTTCAAAATTACTTTTGTTTAATAGGTAAATTTAAATATTTTTGTCTGCCCTCAACCAATGGATTAAAAACTTTTGGATAAGATTCGAATATCATATGAATATGCATTAAAACAATTATAACTCGCATGAAACCAACTTTAATAATTCTTGCTGCCGGAATGGGAAGTCGCTATGGCGGTTTAAAACAACTCGATGAAGTTGGCCCCAACGGGGAAGCAATTATCGATTATTCACTCTACGATGCAATAAGAGGTGGATTTGGGAAAGTCGTATTCGTTATTCGCACCGATTTTGCTGAGGATTTTAAGGCAAGATTTGAACCTAAACTAAAAGATCGCATTAAAGTGGATTACGTATACCAGTCACTCGATAAAATACCTGCCGGCTCGGTTTTAAATCCAGAACGGGAAAAACCCTGGGGTACTGCTCACGCGACAATGATGGCTGAATCAGCTGTTAATGAACCTATGGCAGTTATCAATGCAGATGATTTTTACGGGAATAAAGCATACCGTGTAATGGCAGATTTTTTGTGCTCTTCGACCGATGAAAACGAATATTCAATGGTTGGATATAACCTGTCAAATACACTATCGGAATTTGGAACTGTTTCGCGTGGCGTTTGCAATACAGACAACGAGGGAAATCTTACCACAATCGTGGAGCGGACCAAAATCAAAAGAGATGAAGATGGCGTTTTTTACTACGAAAATGACGACCGTTTCAAATTGGAAGAGAGTACCCCTGTTTCCATGAACTTTTGGGGTCTTAAACCTAATGTCTTTAAATATTTGAACGAGGGATTTTCGGAATTTCTTAGCGAACACGGCAAGGAGTTAAAATCTGAATATTTTATACCTCTGTTAATCAATGATAATATTATTAACGGGACAATCCGGACAAAAGTTCTGAAATGTGATTCACCATGGTTTGGGGTAACCTACCGGGAGGACAAACCTTTTGTACAGCAACGTATTAAGGAACTCATCGAATCTGGTGAGTATCCTCAGCATCTATGGAGCTAAGTGGTAACATTTAAGTTAACTAATAAAATCGACTTTAACACCTACAATTATGAATAATCCATTGTTTTCCAAACTAGTCTCTGAATTTGATATTAATTTGAATATTAGTGAAATAGCGGCATATGGGACTGGCCACATTAACGATACTTACCTGGTTAAAACAACTCCGGCTGACGCGCCAGACTACATGCTCCAGCGTAAGAATCACAAGATTTTCAAGGATGTACCCGGGATGATGAATAATATCATGATCGCGACCAATCATATCAGAGAACAACTTTTAACAGCAGGTGTCAAGGAAGTGGACCGTAAAGTGATGACATACATACCTGCAAAAAATGGACAATTATATGTAAATGACGATCAGGGAAATTTCTGGACGTTGTTTATTTTTATTTCGGACTGTCGAGTTGTTGAGAATATCCAAAGACCTGAACAGGCATATAGTGCGGCGCGCGCATTCGGCCATTTCCAACAGCAGCTATCCGATTTGCCCGGGGATAAGCTGATCGAGACGATTCCCAATTTTCATAACGGAATATCACGGCTTAAGGATTTTCATGCCGCCATTACAAACGATGCTGCAGGCAGAGTCAGTGAAAACGAGATTTTAATTAATAAAATACTTGCCAG
>CAIOOC010000218.1 GCA_903859795.1 uncultured Bacteroidia bacterium | reverse complement strand
TTATACATTTGCGACTTCATTTCCAAGATATAAAGGTTTAATTTATTTAGAAACTACACAATTAGTTTAATTATTATAATATGGAAAGTAGCGCACTATTAGTCTTTTTTCTGGCCGCAGTTACCCTCGTGGGACTAGCGATGCTTTTTTCCAGTTATGTCCCGCCAACATCTTCAAACGATGTAAAATTTGAGCCCTACGAATGTGGTATAGAAACCATAGGCGATGCATGGCTTCAATATACGGTTGGCTATTATTTGTTCGCAATACTTTTTCTCATTTTTGATGTGGAGACGATTTTCCTGTTTCCATGGGCAATTGTGATGAGAACTGCCGGTTTAACCGGATTTGTTGAGATCCTGATCTTCTTTGCGATTTTAGGATTAGGGCTGTTATATGGATGGAAAAAACATGCATTAAGATGGGAATAAATAAAAAAAGCGATTTCGAAAAAAACGACTATCCAATTATCGCTGAATATGAGGGTGGTAGTTTTATATTGGCTCAGTTGGATGCACTTGTCAATTGGTCCAGGGCCAATTCACTGTGGCCGTTGACCTTTGGTACCCGGTGTTGTGCAATAGAGTTTATGGCTGCCGGAGCTTCGCGGCACGATTTTGCCCGGTTTGGGGCAGAAGTAGCAAGGCCCTCACCACGTCAGGCCGATTTAATAGTCATTTCCGGCACCATTAATTACAAGATGGCACCTGTGTTAAAAAGGTTATATGACCAGATGCCCGAGCCAAAGTATGTAATTGCGATGGGGGCCTGTGCTGTTTCGGGCGGACCGTTCTACTATAACTCCTATGCAATTGTCAAAGGTGCGGACCATGTGATTCCGGTGGATGTCTATATTCCGGGTTGTCCGCCACGACCAGAGGCTTTCCTTTACGGGCTCATGCAGTTGCAGAAGAAGATTAAGAAAACAAAGAACTTTGGAAAAGTCAAATATTCCGAAGCAAAGCCAATACTATCTGATAAATCGCCCCTTTAAATATTAGGTCAAATGACTAACGAGGAATTACTATCATACCTTACCGGGAGGTTTGCTGATGCAGAGATCAAACAGGGAGTTCAGTATGTTGAGATGACTGTAAAAGCTGAAGATCTTCATGAAACAGCTGTTCAATTGAAAGAAACCGATGAGACCTCTTTCGATTATGTATTCTGTCTCACCGGAGTCGATTACGCTGAAAATATGGGAATTATATACCATATCGAGTCAATAAAACACCGCCACACGATGGTGCTTAAGGTGAGAACAGCAGACCGTGTAAATCCGGCTATCGACACTGTCAGCGATGTTTGGATTACAGCAAAGTATCATGAGCGTGAGGCTTATGACCTGCTTGGAATTCATTTTAACAACCATACCGACTTACGCCGCCTCTTTCTGGAGGATGGATGGGGATTCCCCCTCCGAAAAGATTATGTGGACGAAATACGAATTGTAGAACGATAGAATTATGTCCGAAATAAGAGAGGTCATTATAAACAGCGACAGGCTTGCTACCGATGAATATCTGGTAAATATGGGTCCGCAACACCCTTCCACGCACGGGGTGTTACGATTGCTTGTCAGACTTGAGGGTGAAAAGGTTCTTAATATCCAGCCTCATTCAGGTTATATCCACAGCGGAATTGAGAAAATGTGCGAGGCGATAAGCTATCCGCAGATCATTCATCTTACCGACCGTATGGATTATCTTTCGGCACACATGAACAACGAAGCTGTTGCTTTGTGTGTTGAAAACGCACTTCAGGTTGAGGTTCCCGACCGGGTTAAATATATCCGTACGATTATGGACGAATTAGCCCGCCTGGCTTCGCATCAGCTTTGGTGGTGCGTTTTTGGAATGGATTTGGGAGCTCTTACAACCTTCTTCTATGGTCTGCGTGACCGTGAACATATCCTCGATATTTTTGAGGAGACTTGCGGAGCGAGAATGACAGTGAGTTACAACACTCCAGGCGGATTGATGTTCGATATCCATCCTAACTTTCAGAAAAGGGTTAAAGATTTTATTAAATATTTCAGAACTAAACTTCCTGAATATGACAGGTTGCTTTCGGGCAATGTCATTTTAAGGGAACGGACCGAAGGGATCGGTCACCTTTCGCTAAGTGATGCGATTGCTTATGGTGTGACAGGGCCATCCGGCAGAGCTTCAGGGTTCTCGTGTGATATGCGCAAACATCAACCATACAGCGCTTATCCTTTCGTAAAATTTAACGAGATCCTCGATAACCGTTGCGATACCTTTGCGCGATATGATGTTCGTATAAAAGAGATGTATGAGTCATTAAATATTATCGAACAATTAATAGATAATATCCCGGAAGGCGATTATGCAGTTAAGATGAAGGGAGTATTAAAACTTCCTGAAGGTGAATTCTATCAGAGGGTTGAGTCTGCAAGAGGAGAATTTGGGGTATTCATTGTAAGCGACGGCAAGAAAAATCCATACCGGGTTAAATTCCGGTCACCAGGTTTTTCAAATCTGTTTGCGCTGAATAAAATGACAAAAGGTCATAAAATAGCTGATCTGGTTGCGATTATGTCAACGCTTGACCTTATCATACCGGACATTGACCGCTAATAACATTGAAGATTAACACTGACGCTTAAGATATTTTCAATATGGATTTTTACAACTTTACAACGTTAACCCATACTATTCACGAGGGTTTAGCCAAAAGTTTTTCTCCCGTTATCGCCATTACGATCGAGTGGGTACTCGTAGGTGTTGCTTACCTTACATTTGTTGCGCTTTTTGGATTGTTCCTGGTTTATGCCGAACGTAAGGTGTGTGCGGCTTTTCAGCAACGACTTGGTCCAATGAGGGTAGGGAAATGGGGACTTCTTCAAACCATTGCCGACTTTATCAAGTTGTTAATGAAAGAGCTTATTATGCCACGCAAGGCTGACT
>CAIOOC010000217.1 GCA_903859795.1 uncultured Bacteroidia bacterium | reverse complement strand
TATTGCAATTCAGTTCCGTGATCATCGCTAAGGCTTCGTTCAGGTGAAGCCGGTCTCGGCTGTGAAGGGCATCCAAAGGGACCCAATTGGTTCCCCTGACAAAAATCTTCTCCCCGTTTATTTTAAAAACAAATTCACCGGGATTTTCTTTCGTCGTAATATCTGAATGAATCAATTCGGCGGTCCTTATTCCTATTTTTTGGATATTCTCGTCCAAAACATGCCCTTTCTGATCAACAATTCTGATAGTAGCTTCATAAAGTGATGGCTTCCCATAACCTCTTGGCCACCAAAAATCAGCTTGTTCAAGCGAAATTCTTTGATGCGAACAGTTTGTGTAAAGCGGATACGAATTTTCAAAACATATTTTGGAATCTCTTTTCAGAGTAACTTCCATCGTCAATCCATCAATTGTTGGGATATCTGTAGCAAAATCCCAGTCCAGAATTAGTTGAGCTCTCTTTTTAGCGATGTCAACAGAATTTGTCATCCAATAGACCTGTTTTAGTCTTGTCGGTTTTATGATTTCCAGACGCACTTTTCGCCAAAGACCAGCACTGATCAACCGCGGCATGATATCCCACCCATACATGTGAGGTGCCTTGCGTACATTTACAGCTTCTGCACCCATGTCCATCCGTGTTCCAATAACACCATTCAGGTATTTTTGTCCCTCAGCAACAGCTGGCTCAATACGGATAAAAATTGTATTTGTAAAACCGGATTTTAAAAGATCAGTTATATCAAAACGATTGTCGATCAGCATATTCGCTGTTTTCCCTACAAGCCGGTTGTTTATGAAGATTGATCCGAAGCAATCCAACCCTTCCAGCACAATTTCAACGTGCTCTCCCGAACTAATCTGAGGTGTTTCAAATGTTCTGGTATACCACCACTCAAAAGCTTCATATTTCCGTAAGGAATAGATATTATTTCCCGTTTCAGGATTTTTTATTTGACCTGAAGAAAGCAGATCCAGCTCTACGTTGCCGGGAACCGTAGCAGGAACACTCTGCCAGTTCTTATTCGATAATTCATCAGGATTAGCCGGGGCAAATTTATCATGAGGTCCGTAATACAATTTCCAAGGTCCATCTAAGGACAGGTGTTGGATATTCTGTGCGTACAGAGAAATATCAAAAAAAAGAAATACAATAATGAAATATTTAACCATTTTGATTTGATTTAATCCTGTTGACGAAGTTAATCATTTGCAGGTCAAATCTCAAGAACTAATCCATCGAATCCGGGTTGAATGTCTGGCGGCAATTCATCAATCAAATCAGCATGCTTTCCCATTTCATGACTCATATGGGTGAGAAAAGATCTGCTTGGAGCTATTCTTCTGATCAGCTCAATAGCGCCCGAAAGGTTCAGATGAGAAATATGCGGGGACTTCCGTAACGCACAAATCACCAGAGTATCGGTTCCAGTCAACTTTTCAATTTCGCTATCTTCAATTAAATTAAAATCAGTCAGATAAGCAAAGCGCCCGAAACGAAATCCATAAACTGGCAATTTATAATGGTACAGACGGATTGGAATGATTGGAATCGGCCCGATTTTAAAGGACTTAATGTCAAGGTTTATTAAATCCATTTGGGGAGTGCCCGGATACTTGTTCGTGTCAAAAACATATGTAAATATCGAACGGAGATTTTTCTGCACGCGTGGTTCACAGTAGACATCCATCGGAGATTTTCGGATCCAGTTAAAGCTGCGGATATCATCCAAGCCAAAGATATGATCAGCATGTTCGTGAGTAAGCAAGATCGCATCCAAATTGTCAACTTCGTGGCGTAGCATCTGTTGTCTGAAATCTGGCCCAACATCTACTACAATTCGTGTTGACCCCTCTTCAACCATAATTGCGCTTCGAAGACGGTTATCTCTGGAATCAAGCGAACGACATACATCACATTTACAGGCTATTACCGGAACACCTTGGGAGGTACCGGTTCCCAAAAGGGTTACTCTCATTATCTATTTTTTGTTCTCCAAACTTACTTAAAAATCAATTACTGCCAAGTATCAAATGGCCAAAAGCGATTACAAAACCGTTAGTTCCTTCGTTCTTTCATTTCTTTAATCTTTCATTTTATAAGCTTACCTTTGACCAAATTTGAATTATGGGAAATCT
>CAIOOC010000216.1 GCA_903859795.1 uncultured Bacteroidia bacterium | reverse complement strand
TGAACAATCTTGCGAAACTTATTCACAAAATAAAAGACGTGAAGAAACAGAAAATACCCCTCTACAAAGTGTAAAAGGGTATTTTCATATTCAATTTATTCAATAATTAGCTTAAAAGTTTGGACCGTCGCCAGTATCAAACCACAGACGTGAAGAGATATCATCTGGACCACCAAGTTTGGAAGTGGCATCAGCAACTGCTGCAGTATTGCCAGTTCTTTCGCCGTTAACAAAAGGCATTCTCTTGATCCACTGGTCAGCAGGAATAACACCCCAGTCCGGGCTGCTGTCATTCTTTGCAACATGCGGGATCTTAGGATAACCAGTCCTTCTGAAGTCACACCATGCTTCAAGAGTGTTTGTGAAGGTATTGATCCATTTCTGGGTAATAATTTTCTCCAGTTTAAGTTCATTGCTGTCGCCATCATTCCAGGCAACGGTAATGGTTGAACGTGAGGTGAAGTTATTCCGTGCGTCAGAATAGTCAACATAATTGAGCGGTTTGCTCGTATTGTCAGCAATATAGGTATCAACACCACCTGCACCCCAATCAGCAAAAGATAGTCTAATACCATTTTCGTAATTGGTTTTTGCATCGCCTGCGCCAGCCCAGCCTCTGAGGGCAGCTTCAGCCTTTAGGAAACTGGTTTCAGCTGCTGTAAATGCCCTTCTGTTCTGAACGCTGTTAAAGTCATTCGAAACTTTAGAATATTTAAGCATGTGAGGTTTGGTAGTACCACAAAAAGCGCCGTTACGTATTCCTTTATATGGGAAAGCCGGGTGATCGACCAAATCAGCGGCATCAGAAGCCGGAGCAAACATTTTAGCAGCTCTTCCGTCGTTTAAACCAGCCAAAAAAGATTCCATTACACCGCCCATACGGGTATCATCCCATTGGTAACAAATCATAGCCACAGGCATTAAATTACCCAATAACGCGACCATAAAGTTATCTGAGTTATTAACGATTAATCCGGCAGGGTCAGCCATAGCCTTTTCGCCCTGTGTTTTGGCCAATGCAGGAGCTACCTTTGAAATACGCATAGCTAACCTAAGACGCTCTGAGTTAACAAGCTTCATCCATGAACCAATATTACCATTATAACTTGGATCGAATTTTGCAAAACCAGCATAGGTTTTGTTCGCTGCAAAATCAGACTGAATAGAGTCTAACTGAGCAAAGAACAGGTTGTAAAGATCAGATTCCTTATCATAAAGAATTGAATTGGCGGTTGAACCATAATTGGAATAGATAACCGGTCCATGAACTGCAGTCAGCTTCGATATTGAAAGTATCCGGATAAACTTTGCCCATGTTGCAAAAAGCGGCAAGTTATTGGACTTAGCTAGCTGGATAACCTGTTTTGAAGGTGACATTACAGAGCCATAAACACGGTCCCAGTAAGAGTTCCAACGGATGTAATAAGTGGTATTATTTACGTTACCAACGAAATCGGTAGGTGTATTCATATAACCCATCCATGAATCGTAGCACAAATCTTCCTCAATCTGATGTCCGAAAAGATTGAACAACAACCCTGAAAATGGGGAACCCACCAGGTTAAAGTCTTGCTTAAGGCTCGTATCAGAGATCTGATACGGGTTTGTGTTCTCATTTACAAAATTCGATGTGCACGCAGCAAGACCACACATGAATAGAAATGCTATAAATATCTTTTTCATACTAATAAAATTTTAAATTCTTAGAAAGTGACCTTTAAGTTAAACCCATAAGTCCTGGTGTTAGGAACACTAAATACGTCGTTTGACTGCATCCCGTTACCGGTACTCATTGATTGTTCAGGATCAAATGGAGCTTTTTTGTAGAAGAAGAATAAATTCCTGCCAACCAAAGAGAATGAAGCCTCTTTCACCGGTAAATTAAGTTTCTTGATATCAAAGTTATAACCAAAAACTAATTGTCCTAGTCTGACATTGGTCCTTGAGTAAACATAAGGCTCCATGATTTTATTTCTGTCACCAATGGTTGAATAATAAGTTACTACATTGATTGAAGAAACTGCAGAACCGGTAGAACTAACAGCATTAATCGGCATTGTTGCGCCAGCATCACGGGCAGCTGCTGATCTTTGGCTTACGCCGTAAGAATCAAGGAAAGCTTCTGTTTTTGAGAAGGCGACACCACCAAATTTGGCATTAATAAGGATACTTGCATAGAAGTTCTTGTAGTTAAGGCTATTGTTCCATCCTAAGAGAAAATCAGGATTCACATTACCAACTTTTTCCTGTTTAGCAGCTTTTGTTGGGACGCCATTGGCATCAAGAATAATTCTGCCTTGTGCATCTTTCGCAAATTTCCAGATCCATAAATCGTTAAAAGATCCGCCTGCTTTGATAATTGAAGCAAAACCTTCGTCATCGCCACCAACCTGGTAATCAGGATTTGATTTGATAAGTTCAACGATTTTATTTTTGTTCTGTGAAAGGTTAACTGATGTTTTCCAACTGAAATTGCTTGTTTTTACTGGATCAGCATCAAGGGTAAGTTCAAAACCCTTATTGGTGATTTTCCCTGCATTAATATAGTAGTAGGTATAGCCTGAACCTGATGGAGCACTCAAGGTAAGGAACTGATTTGTGCTCACATCATTATAGTAGGTGAACTCAAGACCAGCTCTGCCATGGAAAAATCTCCACTCTGTACCTAACTCGTTACTTGTGATAACTTCAGGTTTCAGGTTGGTGAAAGGAACCTGAGTGTTACGGTTAATACCGCCGATTCCGCTTGGGGTACCAGCTCCACCGATACTATTCTGAGGATTTACTACGTTAAATGGTACTTCATTGGCAGTTTGAGATGAAGAAGCCCTGATTTTTGCAAAAGATATTGCTTCAGGCATTTTAATCATCTGGCTAAGGATAGCAGAAAGACCTACGGCAGGATACAAATAAGATTGATTTCCTGTAAGTGCAAGTGTGGAGGCCCAGTCGTTACGTGCCGATAAATCTAAAAATAACATCTCTTTAAATCCGAGCTGCGCATTAGCAAATGCACCTTGTTTTATTTCGCGGCTAAAGCTCTGATTAAACATGACATTATAAGGCATATTCGCGAAAGAGAAGAAGTTAGGATACATTAACGAAACAGTACCATTTCCAACGCTCATACCTTCGCTCATGTTATGCTGATAACTGGCTCCTGCAATTGCATTCAAACTCAAATTGCCCCATGTATTGTTATAGCTTAAGATTCCGTCAGTATAAAGCATCGATTCGGTCCATTTATTGTATCCCCATGTTCCGTTCGGACTAACTGTTACAGAGTTTCCACCTGCAGGTTTACGTTGATCATCAAGTTTGTTTGCATAGTCCATGTTTCCGCGGACGTCAAATTTAAGGTGTTTTGCGATATCCCATGACAATTTCACGCTGGCAATAACGCGTTTTGTTGTATTGAGTTTAGGATCCTTGTTGATAATCCAGTAAGGGTTGTTTTGTTTTTCTTCTGTGGAGTACCAGTTCATTACATCCATATTCCTGTCTGCATTGAATGTGGAATAATGAGTTTTATACATTCCAAAATCTAGATTACGGGAAAACAGATACAAACCAGTAAGTGGGTTGTCATAATAACCTGCACCTGGGCGGTTACGGGAAACCTCGTCAGAGAACATCACATTTGAACTAACAGTAACTTTATTATCAAATAATTTTGTTGACTGGTTAAATGTAAAGTTGTTCTTTTGATAGGTATTGGTTGGCATCACGCCTTTAGCAGAAGTATTGGCATATGAGAAATAAACAGTTGTTTTGTCGTTACCACCACTGATAGAAAGTGAATTGGTCTCGTTAACACCTGTCTGGAAGAAATCCTTGATGTAATTGCTCTGATAATTTCCCGGGGTTGTTGACCAGTTATAAACAGAAGTACCAACACTGCCATATTTAAACTGGAAATCAGGAAGACCAGATACACTCTCAAGAATTGTACTTGAATTAACAGTAACAGTTGTTTTGCCTTCTTTACCTTTTTTAGTTGTGATCAAAACAACACCATTTGCACCCTGGCTACCATAAAGGATAGATGCGTTGGCACCTTTAAGAACGTTGATGCTTTCGATATCACCTGCGTTGATTTGGGAAAGACCGTCACCACCGTCAGTACCGCCGTAAGAACCTGGCTGACCCTGTTTGTTGTTTAACATTGGAATACCATCAATAACATAAAGAGGCTCGCTAAGTCCGATCAGTGACTTATTTCCTCTTAATACTGCTTTTGTGGAACCCCCTGCGCCTGAATTGCTGGTTTTGATATCTACACCAGCAGCTTTCCCGCTCATAGCTTCCATAAAGTTATTGTTGGCTGCTACTCTAAGTTCAGTACCGGAAACCTGTTGAGAAGCATAAGTCAGCGTTTTCTTTTCACGCTGGATACCTAAAGCCGTTACAACAACTTCATTGATACCAACACTTTCAGCGGTCATTTTTACATTAATGACAGAACGGCCGTTTAGCGCCTCTGAAACAGTTGTCATACCCACGAAAGAGAACTGCAATGATGCACTTGCAGAACTAACGCTTAACGAGTACTTCCCGTCAGCATCAGTTGTTGTTCCATTCGTTGTGCCTTTCTGAACAACAGACACACCAGGAATACTGATCCCTTCCGGATCAGTAACAGTTCCGCTTACCTTCACCTGAGCCATAGCGCCCGAAAATGAAGCAAACAGTACGATCAAAATAAGGTACAATCTTTTCTTCATAATGATAATATTAGTTTAAAATTAACAAGCCTTCAAAGTATAGATTTAGGAAGACCCGATACAAAGGTACATGGCAGAGATTAACAGACCGATTAATTTTACGATTAATTTGTATTAATTTAACGATTGTTTACAAATAATTTTTACCCGTTATAAATAATATTTTGAATCAATATAAATATATATAACTGATATTATGTGCTTTAAGTAATTTTATGTGCAATATCATGAAAAACAGGTAAAAAATCTCCCTATTTAAGCCAATTGTTAAATGTTAAAAAACCTAAAATACCCGATTTGGATATTTGGTCAATATTATAGTAGTGAAAACTCCAGAAACAGCCGATTAATTTAGAATTTGGGGTGAATTATACTTTTCTTGAAAATATAGATCCGGAGGTCATGTAACCTCGTTTACCAGCTTGTTTGAGGTCTACAAAGGGCAGCCTGCTGAAAATCTGCGAATAATATAGGTTTGCTTCATCACCTATCAGGTAAATCGTTAATAATGAAAGTTCGAATACCGATCTCCTACTAATGAGTGGTGTCGTAAGGATAGATTGCACCGTCACACGAAGTTAATCACGTTCCTGCCGGAACTATAATTAAGCCATATTCCTCGCGATGAATGGGTTATAATGGAGTGGGATGAGATGGGCAGGGTTGGCGGCTGTGCTGCCAACCCTGCCCATCTCTGTTATAATCAATGAGCATGTCATTGCAAGGAGCTCTTCAATAATTTTTTACGGAAATGATAAACATGGTGAGAGCCGAAGCAATCTCCCCTTTGTGGC
>CAIOOC010000215.1 GCA_903859795.1 uncultured Bacteroidia bacterium | reverse complement strand
CCTTGCAAATACATTATATGAAAAAAATGTAATTGCAAGAATGGAGTTTGAGGATAAGAAACACAATTTTGAATATGAGACAAGCCGGTATAAAAATATTGAAGAGCAGCAAAAACTTATTTGGCAAACAAAGCTTACGGAACTTGAATTAAAAGTATCAGGTTTAAAATCCAATATTGAACAACTACAGCGCGAAAAAAGACAGTATGTCATCACTGCTCCAATAGCTGGTACACTTGCAGACTGCACAGGTGTTGAAGAGGGTAATTTTATTGTGCCCAACCAGCATGTTGGACGTATATCGCCTGATAACGATTTAATGGTTGAATGTTATGTCAGTCCAACGAACATTGGAATGATAAGAACCAATATGACGGTTTCTTTTCAATTCCATACTTTCAACTATAACCAATGGGGTATCGGCACCGGAAAAGTACTGCTGATCTCAAACAATGTTATCAACATCAATGAACAGCCTTTTTTTAGGGTAAAATGTAGCCTTGACCAGAATTACCTTACCCTAAGAAATGGATGTAAAGGTTTTTTGAAAAAAGGGATGACCCTGACCGGAAGGTTCATGATTGTCAACAGGAGCCTTTTTCAGTTAATTTATGACAAAACTGATGATTGGCTTAATCCTAAAATTTCCGGTAATCAATGAGCCTAAATACAGGCAGCATTAAAATGAGACTTTAAAAACAAAAAGATCGGTATGAACAAGAATATTAAACAACGAGATATTACCGATTGTGGAGCAGCCTGCTTAGCATCTGTTGCAGCACATTACAACCTGGGACTTCCTGTTTCACGTATCAGGCAGATTGCAGGTACAGATCAAAAAGGGACAAATGCCTGGGGTTTGGTTAAAGCTGCTCAGGAAATGGGCTTTACGGCCAAAGGAGTGAAAGGGGGTATCGAAGCATTACCTACAGTTCCTGTCCCTGCCATAGCCCATGTAATAATTAATAAGATATTACACCATTACGTTGTTTTATACCAGGTTAAAGGATTAAAAGCTGAATATATGGATCCTGCGGATGGACTGATGCATAGCGTTAAAGTTGAGATGTTTGCTCAAATGTGGGACGGTGTGCTGATACTAATGTCACCCGGAAATAATTTCGTTTCCAGAAATGAAAAGATATCAAATATTCAACGGTTTATATTTTTGTTAAGGCCCCATAAAAGTATCCTGATCCAATCACTGGTTGGTGCAATTCTATATACTGTATTGGGTCTCTCAACTTCAATCTATCTCCAAAAACTTACAGACTATGTTTTAGTTGATCGTAATATGAAACTACTGAATCTGCTAAGTGTAACAATGGTGGCAATTCTCGTGATCCAGCTCTTCATAGGTACTGCGAAAAGTATCTTTGTTCTGCGGACAGGGCAACAGATCGACTTACGACTCATTCTAGGTTACTATAAACATTTACTTACACTGCCTCAACGTTTTTTTGATACAATGAGGGTTGGTGAAATTATTTCACGCATTAACGATGCGGTTAAAATCAGGGCATTTATCAATGAGACGGCCATTTCATTACTTGTAAATATATTCATCGTTTTCTTCTCCTTTGCGCTGATGTTCCTATACAGCTGGAAGCTGGCTTTCACAATTGTAACGGTCATTCCACTTTATGCCTTTATTTACTTTATCACCAACCGTCTGAATAAAAAACGGGAGCGGAAATTGATGGAACATTCTGCTGAACTCGAGAGTCAGCTTGTAGAATCACTTAATTCAGTCAGAACAATTAAGGAATTTGGACTTGAATCGTATTCTAATCTAAAAACTGAGTTGCGATTTGTTGAATTACTCCGGACGATTTATAAATCTGGACTTAATGCCATTTTCACTGGGCTCAGTACCGAATTTCTGAGCCGTATTTATACAATTATTCTTCTCTGGGTTGGGTGTTATTTTGTCGTTGATAACACAATAACACCAGGTGAGTTGCTCTCATTTTATGCTATTCTGGGCTATTTTACATCCCCTGCTGCAAGTTTAATCGGAATGAACAAATCCATACAAAACGCCCTTATCGCAGGCGACCGACTGTTTGAAATTATGGATCTGGAAGTTGAAATCGAAGAAAATAAGATGGAACTTACTCCATGGAATGCAGGTGAGATTATTTTCAAGGATATAACTTTCAGCTATGGTACCCGGGCAGATGTTTTTACTAATTTCAGCTTAAAGATTGGCAAGGGACAAATTACAGCCATAATAGGAGAGAGTGGATCGGGAAAGACTACTCTTGTCGCTTTGATTCAAAAATTGTACCCCCTCATTGACGGGTTTATCTCAATTGGCGGCTATAATATTGCCCACATCAACTCTCTTAGTCTAAGGAATATTGTCGGAGTTGTTCCGCAGAAGCTTGATCTTTTTTCGGGAACGATTGTTGCAAATATTGCTGTAGGCGATTTTCACCCGGATATTGAGCGACTTATCGCAATATGCAAAGATTTAGGAATGCTCGATTTTATTGAGAAATTGCCTGGCGGACTTAATGCTATTGTTGGGGAGAATGGCGCTACCCTCGCAGGCGGACAGAGGCAACGTATAGCAATTGCCAGGGCATTATACCGCAATCCTGAGATCATTTTCTTCGACGAAGCGACCTCTTCGCTTGATTCGGAATCTGAATTCTTTGTATTACAGACCATCAACCGATTAAAGAGTGATGGAAAGACTATTGTTATTATCGCCCACCGCCTGAGCACAGTCGTTAATGCAGACAAGATTGCAGTACTGGCAAACGGTCAGCTTATCGAGGAGGGAAATCATTCTGAACTTTGGGAGAAGAAGGGGAAATATTACAATATGTGGCAAAAACAATTTCCACAATTCATAACAACCAATACGATTAATTAATCACAAAAAGGGTGAACAATGAATATGATCAGTCAATTGCAACGGGTGCAGAAGATCAATCGGATGATTAAATCTGCCAGAACGGGTTCTCCCAGGGAGTTTGCCGGTGAACTTGGAATAAGCGAAAGTCACTTCCACCGCTATATTGAAGAGCTTCAGCAGATGGGGGTTCCAATCCAATACAGCCGGGCCAGAAGAACCTACTATTATGAAAATAATACAGAGCTTATACTGAGCTATTCGCTGAAGATTATCTCGGACCAGGGTTCCAAAGAAATCATTGGCGGAGCCCAAAAAATTCCTTCACTGCTTTTTTTTGAGAGCGGGCAACAGTTACTTTGTTAGCGTAACGTTACCCGCGCTAAAACCTGCGGCACGCTAAAAAATGCAGGAGTTTACATTTAAAATCTTAATAATTTAGAGTCATGAACGAGTTACAAAAGACTGAATTAATGCAAGTTAATGGCGGCAACCAACCAGCAGCCACTTATATGACGCAAGCTGATATAGCAGCACTTGGCAATATTGTTGGTACCACTATTGGTTTTGTATATGGATTTTTTAAAGGACTATTTTAAAAATTCATTATTATGAAACAAATTTCAATTACTATACATGATCTATGTAGCGAAGAACTACTTCAAATT
>CAIOOC010000214.1 GCA_903859795.1 uncultured Bacteroidia bacterium | reverse complement strand
TCAACTGTTGAAGAGCTTTGTCACGCATCGACTTAAATTCTTCTGATTCCATAACACTGTTGTCTAAAGTTCAATTATAACTAATTTTTGCTTTAGACAGAGTTCATTTTACAGTCTCCTTCGTTATGCTTCCTGCCATCCTTTGAATCATGTTGCAGATCATTATTCTGGTGATGTACCGACTTTTCGTCCTTTATCTCCTTCTTTTCACCCACTTTAACTTCTTTTTGTCGTTCAATAACATGGGCATTGCGATCCTTGAAATCTCTGGTGCCCTCTTTAAAGTCACCTTTACTATGCTTATAAACCTTCCTATCTTCCTTTCGATCTCTCTTAACCTCCTTCTCTACAGTCTTTAGCTCTCTTTTTTCCGGATTTACCTGTTGATCCTGACCTAATAACTTCGAAACTGGTGTGCTGAGTGACACAACACTGGCTAATGAGTACACAAATAACTTCTTCACGATTAGTGGTATTAAATTGAAAACAATTAAAATCTGGAATTAACCTGAATAAATAACAGATAATTATGGATGTTGTTTAAACTTTATAGTATCCTGAAGTTTTTCAAAAATTATCAATGATAATTTTATAAAATGTTGATTATCTTTATTATATTTATTAAAAACAGAGATAGTAAGAGAAATCTAATTTTGCAGTTTTATGACTGATGATATCCTACTCTCTCTACAATGTCCGGGTTAGTGAAACTAAAACCCTTAACGCAGTTTTATTTGATAGTGTAACCGCAACCTGGGGGACAGCCTGGGCAAGAACATTTATAGGTGTGACCCTTGTTTCGGAAGCTGCCTTGTTATTTGTAGCGGCGCAGACAGGGTTTCTTGATGGTCCAAGGATTATGGCCAATATGGCTTTGGACCATTGGTTCCCTAAAAAGTATGCCTCCCTGAGCGACCGTCTGGTTAATATAAACGGAGTTCTGCTAATGGGAATTTCGGCTATTGTTCTAATGACACTTACCAGAGGTTCAGTGGCATTCCTGATTGTACTTTACAGCATTAATGTCTTTATAACCTTTTCTATCTCACAACTTGGGATGGTCAGACATTGGTGGATAGAACGTGTCAGGCTAATCCGGTGGAGAAGAAAACTGCTCGTAAATGGTATTGGCTTTATTTTGACCTCTTTCATCCTCTTTTCGGTAATCATTATCAAATTTAGTGAGGGCGGCTGGATCACCCTGCTAATTACAGGGATGTTCATTATTCTGGCAATCAGCATTAAACAGCACTATCTTAATATAACTGTCCGCTATATGAAAGTGTGCCAGAAAGCTATCTCCGATCTTCATACAGCTCTTAATCATTTGCCATCACACGATAAATCACTTGTTCAGGGCTCGGTAATATTTAATCAAAATGCGAAAACCGCGATCATTTTGGTTAAGGAGTTTGGAGGAACCGGGATTCATACCTTTTTAAGAATCAATGAGAGCTTTATGGGGATCTATCAAAACTATATTTTCTTAAGGGTGGGTATTCTTAATTCAAAAATTTACAGAGGTTCGGATGAATTTGAAAATTTTAAAACAATAGTAAAAGAAGATGGCAGGAAATACGTCGACATAGCCAATCATTTCGGTTATTATGGCAAAAGCCTCTGGACAATTGGTACAGATCCTGTGGATGAAGTGTATAAGATGGTAAAAAAACTAATGCCTCTGATTCCCAATTCAACATTTTTTGGAAGTCAGCTTGTATTTTCAAAAACTTTTTACCTGTCACAATTGCTTCATAACCATACAATTTTCTCGATCCAGAAAAGGTTTTTCAAGTTCGGAATACCTATTGTGATCTTTCCAATTAAAATCGACTAGAGTTAAATCCATTAAATATGATTATTAACCAACAAATGATGTCATGGTCGTAATTACGTTAGAGTGTCCGTTTCTTTCAATAGGGAAAAAAGAAACATTGGTTAAAGAG
>CAIOOC010000213.1 GCA_903859795.1 uncultured Bacteroidia bacterium | reverse complement strand
TTCGTACTCTTTTTCAACGGATTAAAATCCGATGTTACCATATTGGCCGAGGCTGCCCCTCTAACTTCCTTTTTACAGTTTTCTACGAAATCACTTTGGCAATAGCGTTAAACACTACCGGTCCAAGAAGTCCGGATCTTCTTAGGGTATCATCTTTCGACCAGACTTTGATGATGCTGAATGTGAACCTTCCTGCAGGACTTGGATTACCATCAAGAAACCACTTCGGATATTCCTTCAATGATTGCATAACCGTTTTGGACGCTGGCGTAGCGGCCCCTTCTTCAGACCAAATACGATCCTCCGGAAGAAATTCATCTCCGATAAGGCGATTTGGCCAAAGATTCACGACGGTTATTTCCAGTGAGTTTTCTCCTGCTTTTGCAGCGCTTGTAATATCAATCCGGAAAGGCTTTTTCCAAAGTATACCCAGATCTTTTCCGTTTAACTTCACAACTGCCATAACTTCGACCTCTCCCAGGTCAAGGAATAGCAGGAGGTCCTTCATAATCAATTCAGTAGGAATCGTAAACTCTTTATGATAGGTTGCCTTGCCGGAGAAATATTTGACTCCAGGTTCAGAATGTTCACTCCATGAGGTAAGTTCCGGAAATTGCACTCGCGGCGGGGCTCCCCAGTTGGAGGCAAACAAAACATCCCAGGGACCGGTTATTTTTATAGGTTTCGGAAGTTTGGCCTGCTCTATTTTGAGTTCCTTATTGCCCGAAGTTTGTAAAGTATATTGACCTGGATCTAAAATTAAGCTTTCAAATTTTTGATTCTTGTGACTAATCTGAATTTTACTTCCAATATTTGTAGTGAGTATCTTACCATTATGTGTAACCTTTACAATCCGATCAGCATTCTGATTCTTTTCGGGGGGGAATACCACAAAAACGGAACCAAACTCTGCCAGTCTGACCGGAAGGGTTGTTAAACCATTCAATTCGTTGTAGATGGCTGGTTTCTCAGTTTGTCCCGACTCTGGCCACCAGAACTCAGGGCTCCGTTTACTTATACGGAAGGTACATGTTGCTTCGACTTCACCATTCTGTTTATTAGAAACGAAGTAGATTTCAGAACCGTCCTCTGCACGGCGATGAATATATCTGAAAGGGGCCGGTTTCCCGCAGGTAAAATCCTCCGGAATACCAATTGAGGATAAAACCTCGTAAGGAGTTTTACCCCAATACACCCTCCCTTTACCAACTGTCCGTTCTCCCGAATCAGTGGCTGTGCCCCAAAGCCTGTCTGCAATTTGCTTCAACTCTTCTTCGCAGTGCGGATAGTCTGTAAGGCCTGGTGTTTTCACAGGTGGTGGTCCAATAATGACCATACCCTTGGTAACAAGTTCCTCAATTTTTCTTGCAAGTTTGACAGTCATTACACCTGCCATAAGCTGATCGCCTGGAGATGGCAACACCATGGCCCTATAACTCATCCCATCTGGCAGCATTATGAGACCATCTTTAATTGAAATCCGGTTGAAAACAACATCAGCGGTACATCCGTCAAAGTTGTAGCCAGGAGGATCGGGGGGCACAGGGTTGGCGAAATTTGTATTCGGTGGTAAGAAACGGTTAGGTGCCGACTCTGCCTGCATGTACAACAGATCAGCAACAAAAAGCCCTTTTTGGAGCAGGTATTGACATCGGGTAAGGTATTTATGCCAAGGTATTGACTCTTCCCACCAGGTCTGAGTTCGTTCGTAGTGGAGACCCCAGAAGGCCATCGTCATCCCCGGTTTCCGGTTTATCCAGGGTTGCATGGCATACCTGTGGAATATGAAACGGTTTATTCCTGCACAAAAGGCCCAGTCTCCCTGAGGTTTCAGCAATGCCGGATGGGCCAGCCAGTTTTCGCCTGGAACTGCCGTAAAGGCTTCAGATGGAATGATTTTCTTTCCATAAATATGAGCCGCCGAAACCATTGCTGGGGTCCAGGCATAAGTGCGGAAAACTCCCTCAAAACAATCCCCTGACTCGCCGACTGCTTCACTTTCCCGACGGTACCAGAACTCCGTTTGGGGTAAATCTGCCTGCCCCCCCACCCTGATTTCATCGAATGGAGTGTTGTCAATAGCTTCCATTGAAAACCGGATACCGTGTTTGTTGGAAAGTTCACGCATGTGTCCTGCATAATTTTCGGCAATAAGCTCAGAAATTGTAAAGCGAAGATCCCACAGGAAACGTTCCGTGATCTCAGCATCTCCGATTATCCGCCCTGTGAGTGCCGGCAGAAATGACACAATATCGTATCCGCAACGCTTCTTAAATTCCTCAGGAAAAGCCTTTGTCCAGTTCTGATAACCAACCTCCCAGCTATCGATATGTGTGGCAACAAGGGTTTTACCGGTCAAGGGACCGGCTACGGCCATGATATCGCCGAGGAACTTGTTAAAATGAATTTCGACAGCCTCCTTGCTCATCTTATCACATTCCATCCCAAGTCCTGCTTTTGGAGCCGGGTGATTGGTTGCTCCTGTTGGCCCATGACCGAATCGTAGGATGGTCCAGTTTCCGGCCGGGACATCCCAAATTAAACGGCCATCCTGAAATCCTGCAGTGAGATTAAGAATTTTTTCCTGATTGATAATTGCCTCAGCTGGAGCCGGGAGAGCTTTCACAGGAAGCATATTAAAGCCATTATTGCAATTTCTCAGCAGTGCTGGGGGTGTCGAAATAGTCCTGAATCCCGCTTTTAGCTGAATAGATC
>CAIOOC010000212.1 GCA_903859795.1 uncultured Bacteroidia bacterium | reverse complement strand
CTTCAGATTTATAAAGGAGTTCAGGCATATCTTTTTGTGTTCACTAAACCCGCATGTGCGGGACGAATCCTTTGGTCGTAAATTATCATCACGTCGTGGACGTGATAGGGATGATTTATTTCCACTAAAAGAAAAAAGGATTTGTCCACGAATTTACACGAATTAACACGAATTTCTTAGTGATAGAATTATCATCACGTCGAGGACGTGATAGGGATGATTTATTTCCACTAAAAAATTAAAGGGTTTGTCCACAGATTTAGCTTCGCTGATCTTCGATTCACAGATTTGCACAGATTAGAATGTGACTTTTGGATGATATTTTTTTAATTAGGGTGAATCCGAATTATTTTTACTAATTTTTAATGCAGATTTATTTAATATCCAAATTTGCCTTCGATAATTCCTGTCACTGAAAGATCTTCATCAAGATCAGGCCAATGCAAACCTGTACCATCACAAATTATTTCAATATTGTTACGCTGTTGATCAGTCGCATTTTTTAATTTGGTATTAACATCGACCGGAAAACGGATCTCTTTATGGTCAGACATCAATAGACAAATCTTCCCATTTTCATAGTATGCTTCTATAACCTTAAACATTAGTTCAGCGACCATGTACCTCATACCATTTGGCTTTTATCAGTTCAATATGATCATTAATAAGTTGTTCTGCAATCTTCAAATCATTTACTTTCATTCCTAGCGAAAATTCCAGTGAAACATTTGTTGTTTTTCAAACAACTTTTTAATCTGTTGGTCCCTGAGCGTAGTTTGCTGAGCGCAGCCGAAGCAAGTCGAAGGGTTAATCTGTGTGATCCCCCGATAGATCCCCGATAGATCGGGGCAGGCAGGGGCAGGCAGGGGCAAGTTGTGGACCTTTTTTTTTTATTTTGTGGATTATATGTCCAAATTCTTAGGTCGGAAATCGTCATCACGTCGTTGACGTGATATTAATGAATAATCTCCACTAAAAAATTAAAGGGTTGTCCACGAATTTACACGAATTTACACGAATTTCTTAGTGATAGAATTATCATCACGTCGTGGACGTGATACCAGGCATTTTACTTAGGCTAGATTACGTTTATCATGCCTTTGGCATGATGCAAAAACTGATCGCACATAAAATTCGTGTTAATTCGTGAAAATTCGTGGACACTTTTTTCTTTGTTTTCCCAAATATATGGTGGCAAATTGTGGACTCTTTTTCTTGAATAATTGTGGTTAATTCCTGTTTATTACCTGTCGAGATATTTTGTGGACACATTTTCTTTTTATTTGTGGATTCTGTATTTTTTTCCACTTTTTTTTGTCCACATCCGCTAGCAGGCGGAACAGATTTTCACCCCGATACAGTCGTTCCTCCCTATCTGGGCAGGCTGAATTTCTTCAGGTGGAAACTTTCATCACATCGGGGACGTGATATGGATGATTCTTTTCCAGTAAAAAATAAAGGATTTGTCCACGAATTTACACGAATCCGCCAGCTGGCGGATCAGCGTAGCTAATTCTCACGAAGGCTAAATGTGATGTTTATTGTCACACCGGTGGTGTGAGTAGGATGAATTGTTTTAAAGGATAATTTGAAAACAAAGGTAGTGTAACTGATTTTGTTTTTTAACGTGTCCGCCTACCGGCGGATAGTGGACCCTTTATCTTTCCTGCAGACCCTTTATCTTTCTCGTGGACTCTTTTTACTTATTATCGAATTCTACTCGTGGTATAT
>CAIOOC010000211.1 GCA_903859795.1 uncultured Bacteroidia bacterium | reverse complement strand
CTTATTCTGAAAAATAAGTTATCATATCCTTCAGGAAAGCGTAACTTTAGCCAGGAATTTACCGGATTAAATCACTTACTAGAAGATGGATCAGACAGCTGTTATTCTTGTCAACCTTGGCACACCCGATTCGCCCAAATTACCTGATGTACGAAGGTATTTATTCCAGTTTCTGAATGACAGACGTGTAATTGATCTGCCATGGATTTTTCAGAAAGCCCTGGTTAACCTGATTATTGTCCCATTCAGGGCGCCAAAATCAACAAAATTGTATAAGAGGCTGTGGAGTGATAAAGGATCGCCTCTTCTCTATTATTCCCAGCAGGTAGCTTCTGAAATCCAGAACCGGCTGGGTAATAATTATGTGATATTTAATGCTATGCGCTATGGGAATCCTGACCTTAAAATAATTCTGAGGCAAGTTGAGGGTCAGATTTTCAAGAAGATAATCATCCTTCCCCTTTTCCCGCAATACGCATCAGCAACCACAGGTTCGGTATTTGAACTGATAATGAAGCAGGTATCCAGCTGGCAAACTTTTCCCGACATTCGGATGGTAAGCAGCTTCCACGACCATCCCTTATTTATTAGAGCATTTGCTGACCAGGCTGCAAAGTATGATACATCATCATTTGACCACGTGATATTTTCGTTTCATGGATTGCCATTGCGTCAAATAAACAAACTGCATCCGGGTAAAGATTGCCTGACCTGCGAATGTCAAATAAAAACAATCGCTGAAGGAAAGTTGTGCTACAAAGCTGCCTGTTACGAAACTGCAAGATTAATCGCAGCCGAAATCGGGCTCTCCTCAAAGGAGTATTCCGTAACTTTTCAGTCACGTCTAAGTAAAAACTGGATGTCTCCTTTTACCGATAAAACACTGATCAAAAAGGCGAAAGCCGGAACTAAAAAAATATTGATCTTTGCACCGTCATTTGTGGCAGATTGCCTTGAAACCACAGTTGAGATTGAATACGAGTATGACCATTTGTTTAAGATACATGGAGGTGAGCAGTTACAAATGGTGGAGAGCCTTAATGGCAATAAAGTGTGGATTGACAGCCTCCAGCAAATGATCATGGAGTTAAATAAATAAAACCTTTTTCCTTACTTAATTACTATTTTTAACTACGTTTTTGTGAAGAGTATTAAAGAAAAATGGATTGAAACTGTCTGGGAGCTGCAAAACAAAATATGCCAGGCCCTAGAGCTGTGCGATGGAAAGGCAAAATTCATTGAGGACCGATGGGAACGTTCCGGCGGTGGCGGAGGTAAAACGCGTGTTATCACGAATGGTAATATCTTTGAAAAAGGGGGAGTAAATACATCTGTAGTTTATGGATATGTTTCTGATACAATGCGTAAAGAGCTTGGTATCGACGGCGAAAAATGGTTTGCAAGCGGATTGAGCCTCGTGATTCATCCGGGAAACCCCTTCGCACCAACGGTTCACTGCAATTACCGCATGTTTGAATTATATAACCAGGCGGATGAAGTGATAAACAGATGGTTTGGCGGTGGCACGGACCTTACTCCATTCTATTTATTTGATGAAGATGCCCGTTATTTTCACCAAACTTATAAATACGTTTGTGATGAATATGACAAGACATTTTATCCAACATTCAAGAAGGAGTGTGACAGCTATTTCGTGAATGAACACCGAAACCGAGAACGCAGGGGCATCGGTGGAATCTTTTACGATCATCAGGTACCCACTGATACACAAAATGCAGATTTTTGGATTAACTTTTCGAAATCTTGCGGTAATGCATTTATCGACGCCTATATTCCGATAATTGAAAAAAGGAAAAATCTTCCATTCAATGAATCGCACAAATATTGGCAGGAGGTCAGAAGAGG
>CAIOOC010000210.1 GCA_903859795.1 uncultured Bacteroidia bacterium | reverse complement strand
TGTCTCTCTTTCCTTGAAAGCCTCAAGGGCAACCTGGGCTTTAAAGGCCCCTGTGAATACTCGTCTGCCTCTTTTCATAATACTGGTAAATTTATAGTTTTTTCAACTTAACCAGTGGTCCGAATTTCGGGGAGTATTATACCTCTCCTATTAATTTAGATCCAGAAGTGAAAGGAACTTTAGCAATAATTTTAGATTTCTTTAATATTAATAGAAAAGATTTTTTTGAACTATACCAAAAAACTATTGGTAATAATTAGATACGATTTGGTTCCCCAATCCACAATCTGACGTTTCAGCAATAAAAGGAGCATAACTTTTTGCCTCAGTTTGATAATTTCAAAACATATAGAACTATATTTGTGATATGGATAAGGCATTAAAATCAAATATGAAAGAACTTATCAAATCAAAGAGGGGCTTTGAATTTGAGGAGTTTATAAATAGCATACATCTTATTCAATACGGATCAAATGGGTATCAACCAACAAGAGAACGAAAAGATGATGGTGCGGAAGGCTTAATTTTAGGCTCACATACAATAATTGCTGCTTATGGCCCAGATTCCTTCAATGAAAAGAAATTTCTTAAAAAAGTAAATGCTGATTTTGCAGATTATTTGACAAAATGGGCAAAGGATAATCCAAATTGGCATATGTATTACAATAATTCATTAGCTCCTGAACAAATAAAAGTTACAGATGATTTAAAAGACCTTGCCAAGAAAAAATCATTAAATACTAATAATATTATCATCAAGGGCATCGACCAAATCATGCAACTTATTGAAAGTGATTTTACTAATATTCAACAAAGACAAGTCGTAACTTTTTTAGGAGTTCCTAAAGAACTTGTGATTTTTGACCATATTCGTTCAATAATAGATGATTTGATTAGAGGCTTTGGGATCGACCAAGAAAACATTAAATATAAAATCGAGGTTGATGTTCCTGAAAAAATCAAGCTCAATTATTCAGAAAGTGATGCAAAAATTGCCGAAGAGGAATATGCAGATTTGAATGTTAGCGGAACATTAAAAAAAATATGGAATATTATTGCTACCTATGAACCAGAACAGATTAATTCTTTGAAACTTCGTATAAAAAGAGAATTCAATAATCTAAAAGGCACTTTCAAAGAAAAGGTTAACAGTTTAACGGAAAAATATCTTGATAAATATACTAGTGGACAAGATGACGATTTTGAGAATTATACAAGAGCCTTATTGATATATTGTTTCGAACAATGTATGATTGGTGAAAAAACAATTAAAGAAAAAGGGAATAATAGATAATGCTAATACCGCATCCTGAAAGCGACATGAAATTGAACGTAATGGTTCTTGGTTCGGAATTAATAAAAATTCTGAAAAAAAGAAGTAAAGGAGAAAGATATGTCCTTGTAGAAAATATAATGACGGATTTTTTGAAAGTTGACGAGAGAAGAACCCCTGAATTGTTTATGTATTCTCTTTTATTTCTATTTTCGGTAGGACTTATTGACCATCGAGGTTATAAAATAAAGCTATCTCCAAAAGTTGTGATTCCCGTACAAACTAAATTGTTTGACTAAATGTTAATTAGATTATATTCAGATACTAACTTACTTGTTCAAAATATTAATTTTGAACCGGGGATAAATATCATCTACGGAAAATACTCTGGCAATAAAGAGGCAAAAGGAATTAACGGTATTGGAAAATCATCTTTAATAAGGCTGATTAACTATATGTTATTGAGTGATACAGCAGAAAAAGAATTTAATAAGCCTAAGTACAACTTTTTAAGAGAGGAGAATCACAATTTAACTTTGGAGTTTGAATCCAATGGCAAAAAGCATTTTATTAAGAGAGAATTTTCTGCAAAAGGGACTATATATTTTGGCCTTTCTTTGTTTAATATGGAAGAGTATGAAAAAGCAGAACTACTAGAGGTATTATCAGGATTGCTATTTCCAGTCACAAATAATGAAGTATATTTTGAAGGTAACAAATTCAGAACCTTGATGCAATTCTTCATTAAAGATGACATTCAAAATAAATCGAGAAAAGATCCAACTAATTTTTTAAGTTTTACGCCAAATGCTGTTGATAAATCAATTTATAATTTCTTTTTACTAGGACTTCCAACTAAGCATCTAATTAATTTTAGCGAGATTTCAAAAGAATATACTAGATATAAGGATGCTTTGAAAACTAATGAGGAAAAACTTAAAGCAGACACAGGTCATTCAGTTGAGGAATATAGGTCTGAAAAATTGAAATTAGAAGCGAACGTGCGTGTATTAAAAGAACGATTAAAGGTTTATGATTTCAAAGATTCTCATAAAGACATAGAAAAGAAACTGTCGGAAATTATACTTAAAATAAATGACAAAGCACAAGAATATCATGCGATAAGTCAAAAATTGAAAAATGTAAGAGAGGCATATCAACTTAATCAAGAAGTTGATACACTACAGATTCAGAAAATATATAATGAGGTATTAACCAATTTTGGAAGTGCAATAAAAAAATCACTGGATGAGATCAAGCAATTTAAAACAGAAATTCTTGAGAATCGAAATAAATTTCTTGTAAGCAAGGAAAAAGAATTAGAAATATATATTAATTCTATCTTTAAAGATTTGTCAAAACTTGAAGAGGAAAGGTCTTTGTTATTAAAAGGACTTCAAGAACAAGGAGCGTTAGACATGCTAGAAAATACTTACGAAGCATTAATAAAAGAACAATCGTTAATTGAGCGACAAAACCAAATATTGATACAAGTTGATGAATATAACCGAATACTAGCTGACCAAGAAATTGTACTGAGTCAAGTCCGAAGGGACATTTCAGAGGATATTCAGAAAGCCGAAATTGAATTAAATGATTTGAGAGGTTTATTCAATGAAATCCTAAGTTCAGCTCTATTTTTGAATGAAGAAGATTCATCAGGTTATTTTGACATTTCACTTACACGAAACAATAAAACTAACCTTCCTTTTAAAATAGATGTAAATATTCCTAAATCGGGTTCACTTGGACAAGAAGATTTAAAAACAATTGCATATGACATTATGATTTTTTTAAATGCAATCAAGAAAAATAGATCAATTCCCGACTTTTTAATTCATGATGGAGTTTTTGGTAATATGTCTCATAAAACAATGGTCAATTATCTTAATTATATATATAAAAAACATTTAGAACTATTTCAAATAAAGAACTTTCAATATATAGTAACTTTCAGTGAAGATGAAATCGAAGTTCCTGCAAATAAGTTAGATTTATACGGGGCATTTAATTTTGACTTTAATAAAAAGAAAATAATTGAATTAGAAGATGTTGATGAGAAAATGTTGTTCAAAAGGAATATAACCCAATAGAAGTGCATGTTGGGTCGTGCCGAAAAGAACGTGAAGTCCTTCAATTCTGTCATAATTTTTTATGGTTACAATAACAAATGGTACAACTTTATCTGAACTTTCATGCTCATTCTTTCACCTTTACTCCGTTCAATTCTAGAAAGTGTTGTCGGGTCAATTTCCAAGATTCTTGCAAACTCGGTCTGAGTTATTCCATTCTGGATTCTGTAATTTCTTATCGGATTTTCATTAATAATAGGTACATAGCCTAAAAATGCAATAATTTTTGGGATTAGGTTTAGATTTGGTTCGGTTCTATTTAATTCCCAGTTTGTAATTGAATCTGTTGTTACGTTGATTATTTTGGCAACTTGGGGCTGACTAAGATTTAGGTCAAGACGTTTTTTCCTTAAATGGTCTCCATAGGTTTTTAATTCTTCTGGATAAGGTCTTCTGTCAGGTTTTAAAGCATTCAAAACGATATTGCAGATGGGCAATGAAACCATGTCCTTGCGGGTTCTACAACCACCCCACTAAGCAATGTGTCTGCGGACCAGGTATCGTGCAGAAATACCTTAGCCGCATCTCGGGACCGCTGCTCGACCGCATCGATATCCATCTCGAAGTGGTCCCTGTGCCGTTTAATGAGTTAACAGAGATGCAGCCCGGGGAGAAGAGTCAGATCGTGCGTCAGCGGGTGATCGCTGCTCGCGAGATTCAGCGTGAAAGGTTTCAGGAAACGCCAATCTACTGCAATGCCCAGATGAATACCAAGTTGCTTCATCAATATTGTGTGCCCGATCAGGCAGGACATCAGCTTTTGAAAAATGCGATGGAAAAACTGGGGCTCTCCGCGAGGGCTTACGACCGCATTCTCAAGGTCTCGAGGACCATCGCCGATCTCGAAGGGTCACCTTCGATTCAGGCTGACCATCTTGGTGAGGCGATCCAATACCGGAGTCTCGACCGGGAGGGATGGGGAGCCTAAAAATCAAATTTAAAGAATAAGCAATAGATAGTGTAAGGGTAAGGGCATTGTCAAATCAATAAAACTATTTTTGCTTAAAATTAATAAAGGGTAGCCATTATTCTGAACATCCGGCACATTTTGGAGTGAATGAAGGAATTAGACAATGCAGGTGCAGAAATTTTAAACTCAATTTTTGAATTAACATGAAAAACATTGATAAAAAAAGTTTGGAAAATGCTTATCGTTTATTTGATTCAGGCGATCTTGACAAAATTGAAATAGGGACAACGAAAGGATTACAACAAATACACGGCTACCTGTTTAATCAATTGTATGATTTTGCAGGTCAAATCCGTATAAAAAACATATCAAAAGGAGGATTCAGATTTGCTAATGCATTATATCTGAACGAAATTTTGATAAAGATTGAACAAATGCCCGAAAATACCTTTGAAGAAATCATTGCTAAATATGTAGAGATAAATATAGCCCACCCTTTTCTGGAAGGTAACGGCAGAACAATGCGTATATGGCTGGATATGCTCCTGAAAACGAAGCTGAAAAAACTGATAAACTGGCAGTTTGTCGATAAAGCGCTCCACTTGCAGGCAATGGAAAGGAGTCCTGTTAACGATTTGGAATTAAGAACATTGCTTTCAGCCAATTTAACTGATGAAATCAACAACCGGGAAATTATTTTTAAAGGCATAGAGCAATCCTATTATTATGAAGGATACGAGAAGGGAGACGCTGGTAAATAAAAGTATGGGGGGGTAAAATAAATTAAGTCTACCAATGCGGGACCATTCAACTACTCATTCAATATAAAGATGTTTTACCAGGAAAGATGTATTTGACTCGTAAAACTCCTTCCTGCAAACAGCTCAGGTTGACTTGTCAGGACATAGCTCCAATCCTTTAGGGAATATTGGTAAATTAAGGCAAAACTCAGTAAGAGTTTCCTGTAAATAACCTCCGGTTTTAACCGAAGGAGAGGCGAAGAAGAGGCAAACAAAACGGCACTCTGTAGGAGTTCTACTTAAAGGGAAATAAAATATAACTTACGGTATTGCTGATGGTTTGCAATTCATTCTGGGAAACCCCGACAGGTTTTTTCTTCACGTTATTGCTCTGTTCCACCCAATTTTACTGGGTGTTAATTACAGGGAACTCCGATGCAGTTAGAATAATCAGAAAAAGTTAATTTTATTTTCTTATTGACTTTGGTCAGCAGGTTAAGGCATCAGCCCTTCTCACCCGCTTCGCTTTTCGGGATTCGTTCAACTAAGCTTTTTGTTTCGTTGAAAACGCATCACCACCGAGATAGGTGTATTCCTTTGTAACACCTGCCGCAGTTTCCTTTAAATAAGT
>CAIOOC010000209.1 GCA_903859795.1 uncultured Bacteroidia bacterium | reverse complement strand
AAGTGAGCTGACATACAGGGCATGATTTGGTTTATTGATTATCTTTACCTAAATCCATCAATTCTTTTATTCTTTGCTCATTAAAAGATAATCCACTATGGGCATCAAAAAAGGATTGGCCAATTTTGTTCAAGATGCCAAAATGTCCCCAGACTCCAAACTCAGAGACGAAAGCCTTTCTTACCCCAGTTGTTGTCCTATTAGGATTTACCTTGATATATCCCTTACTTTCTAAATAGTCGTAGCATACAGATTTAACATCATCTATATCATCCAGCTTCCTCGAGGAATTGGCTATAGCATGCTTCATGTCCTCTATTAACTCAACGTGTCTTCCGACATCTAGCATCATATAACCTAAATAAGATTTAAACTCTTCGGAATCGCCGCCATGTTCGTCTCCAATCTTTACAAGCCTCTTACCATAATCGGTTAAATATTGTTCGGAATTCCAAAGAAGGAGGTGGTTTACAAAATTATAATGATTCTTTTTTATATCATGATAGTTGTTATCAGATATCCCCGGATTAGTTTTTTCATCTAATTCACCCAAGGCTTCAGCTTCAGTAGTTTCACCAGAAGAAACCATCTGTCTAAGAGTGTGCTTGATGCCACTTAAGGGTATCTGATATGTGACTCCATCCCACATTTTTATAGTGGATGGGATGTCAGCCAGTGTATCTGTGGAACCCTTGACCACATAATGTGTGAAGTAGAATTTATCCCATATTTTTTTGCTTCTATCAGATGTATCCTTTAATTCTTCGGCAATCTTTAACAAAAAATAAATAGCGTGCGGAGGAGTATCTCTCCATGCAGCCCAATAATTAACATCAACACCTTCTCCGGTGATCGGTTTAATTACAAGACTCTCTGCTATATCACACCGTAAAATCAATTTATCAAAATCATGAGCACTGTAAGTTATTAAACCGACAGGAATCTTGCCATAAATACTTTTCTTAAAAGTCTTCTCTAAATAATCACCTATTTCAGTGTTGTCGGATACAGAGTCGGGAGCGACTAAATAGGCCGCACTATGTTTATTCAGGTAAGCAACACATTGACCGATACCAGTAAGTAGTCCTCTTTGGGTTTCCCTGTCCCCGGGTTTGAACTCCATAGCAATCCTCATTTTTGTTTGAGGTGCAAAAAAACATCCATCAGGACTAGGAAAATCTGTGTCTAGTTTAGATAGGTGCAGCGACTTAGATATATTCTGATTGCTCCATACACCACCCCTCCAATTGGCCAACATAGTATCTGTTACCCTTCTGGCTTGAATATTATGATGCATGTCCCCTATGGTAATACAGTTTCGGATAAATCTCTAGGAGAGTCTATAAGACTATAGTGAGCTAACTCACTAACATTTTGATTTGTCCAATTGTTGTTTATAGCTTTTATTATGAAATTTCCTATATATTCTGCTGCCAAAGGAGGAAACGCATTACCCACTTGTCTATATTGCTCGCTTCTCGGTCCAATGAATTCAATACTATCTGGGAATGTCTGGATCCTAGCTCCCTCACGAACCGTGAGTGTTCTATTTAATGTAGGGTGAATTGGGAATGCGCTGTGCCCAGGCACGAGCGTCGTACTCGGTTCACTGCGACTTAATCTCTTATATACATGGCTATAATTCTTTATATCTTTTCCTGTATGCATTGCTTTCTTTAAGTGCTCTGGCAGAACACTTAAATCCATCTTCTTCCCCTCCTTAATATAAGAAAATCTATCAACAAGATGTTGGGCATGATTCATGGGTTCATGATTCTTAAATCTTTTATAAGAAGACTTTCCTGAAAGGTCTGACAAAACTTCCCCAACAGTACGAAAATGCTTCTGCCAATCTTCTGGGTTAGCAAAGAACTTTGCCTTTGGCCAAGGAATTATATGCCCTGTTCTGTTTCCAATCAGGATAAACCTTTTCCTCTGCTGTGGTACACCGTAATCAGCTGTATTAATTATCCTCCAATCATGATTCGCATACCCCAACTTAGTAAGTTCTTTTAGCAAACTCTTTAGGAAATAGCCATCATCAAGACTTGCAAAGCCGGGTACATTTTCCATTATGAACCATTTTGGCCTAATCTTTTTTATATAATCAAGATAAACATAAACCAGTTTGTTTCGTGGCTCATTATGGGGATTATATTCTCTGTTTTGTGTATTCAAAAACCTTCTTTCGCCAAAAATAGAGAAGCCTTGACATGGAGGACCGCCTACAAGTAAATCAATCTCTTTTGTGCCTATTATCTCCATAATAGTCTTTTCCGTCTCTGGTTTAGACAGGTCTCCATCGACAAAAGGTATTTCCGGAAAATTATGCCTATGTGTCTTGGCAACATAAGCATCCTTATCGTTACATAATATAGGTCTCATCCCGGCGTTCATAAGTCCAATTGTAATACCGCCAGCACCAGAGAAAAGATCTATAAAATTTATAGCGTCTTTACCTTTTGAATAACTTCTTACTGACTTATTTTTAACCATTTCTGTACTGCGCTCGAAGACTGAAAATTTCTTTAGTAATGGTACATCTTCTGACAACACCGATTTTCTTGTTTCTATGTGTCTTTTTATAGATTCTGCTATATGAGAGGCCATTAGTGGAGGTACCGCATTGCCGACAAGTATACATTGTTCTTTTCGGCTCCCAGTAAATATTACATCATCTGGAAAAGACTGAATTCTGGCCGCCTCCCGTGGAGTCAAACTACGATTTAAGGTGGGATGCACCGGAAATGCATTATTACCAGGAACCATTGTCGGAGACAATTCCTTTCTATGTAGGCGCGTATAAGTATTACCGAAGTTTTTTCTTCTTATTTCTTTCGGGAGAGAGCCCGGATCAGGTAGTCTGCCCCCTTCAGGTATTAATTTATATCTAGCAACAACAATTTCACCATGTGTTAGAGCTTGATGATTGGGAATGTGATTACTCTCTTTTGCCAAGTCCATTATGGCATCCCCAACATTGACGCGAGCTTTAAGTTTGCCAATCGATCTTTTT
>CAIOOC010000208.1 GCA_903859795.1 uncultured Bacteroidia bacterium | reverse complement strand
TGTCCGCGAAAAACTCAACCAGTCCTTTGATGATCAGCAAGTCGCACACACAGTTTCTCTAATTAATGATTTAGGCAGAGATATCACAGGGAGCCTCATGGTTGAGACCTATCTCGCTGGTAAAAAAACCGGGACTAAATCAACTATGATAACTGTCAAAAGTGGAAGCGCACTAAAAGAAGCAATTAAAGTGGCCATACCCAAGGTTGATCAGAAATCTGAATTGGTAATTAAAACTACTTTTTTTGAGGGGAAAACGCTGATTGACTCGGTTTCACGAAAAATCTGGCTCACTTCCTCAGCCGAAAAAATAAAGTCATGGAAAATAAATGATATCCTCGTTTTCGGACCAGGCAATATTGCTGAAATTCTTAAGCTGCATCATGTAAAATACAAGTATGTCAGTCAGTTCGATTCCATATTGACATATAAGGAGAAGCTGTTGATTATTGAGAAAAACAGTATCCGGGCCGGATCGAACCAGAATAAAATACTCGAATCCTATCTTAACCAGGGTGGAAAAGTCTTTCTTTTGGAGCAGGAAAGCAGTGCAATGCCCGAATTGTTAATTGAAGCAAAACCTACCGAACGCTGTTATGTCCGGGCATATAACCATCCTCTTATGAACCGGTTTACAGATCAGGATTTCAGTTATTGGGGGAATGATCCTTACGGCAAAAGCAATTCCGATTCATGGGTGGTTTTAAAGCCATATTTAAAACCAACCTTTGGTAATTCTACCATATTGATTGATTGCGGCTACGGTGATTTTGGCAACGGGGGTTTGCTCTGGACTCCTTTATTTGAAACACGATCAGGAAAGGGTATTGCAGTGGTTTCCCAGTTAAGACTGACCGAAAAGATGGCGCTCAATCCTTCAGCTTCCAAAATGGTCGAGGAAATCCTCTCTTATTTGTCAAACTGGACTCCCAATCAGGGGATTAATTCTCTGGCCGTTACCGACCCGGCCGAAAAGGTTGTTGTGGATAAACTTGGGATTAAAGCAGAAGATGAAAACATCACAAAGGTGATTTTATCTTCCGGAAAAATCATCCTCCAAAAGGAAGATCTTGCAAAACTTTATAAAAAAGTGACGGAAGGTGGAACAGTAATATTCCATAACCTCGATAGCTTAATGATGATCACCCTGGCCAAACAGTGGGTTATTGATCTGAAGCCAGATAACCTTGGACCACAATATAACCTCGTGAGAGATGTCAATGCAGAATTGCTCAATGGTATCAGCAACCAGGAGACATATTGGCTTGATAAAGCACATTATACCCCTACAACCAATGTAAACCATAAACTATGTGACTGGCTTATGACTTCATCTGAAGGTGTTTCCCTGTTATCGAGTGAATCTGAGAGCTGCTGGCGAGAATTCTACACCCTGGGTGCGCAATCTGAATGGCTGCGTATGCCGGTTGTTACCCATCTACTTTACAACGGTCTCCGAAATAAAGCTTCAGGTATGTTGGTATTTAATGTTGGGAAGGGGAAACTGATATTAACTCAGGTTCCGTTGCCCGAAAACGATTATGCAAAATCGAAAATCTACTGGTCTCAGCTTCTGGCAAACCTCAAAGTCTCATTCTCAAGAAGCTTGTTTGAGGGCGATAAGGCGACTTTTGGGGCTCAAAAAAGCGATGGTTATCCGGAGAGCGTGCGGATTATTAAAAACCCGGGTAAAGAACTGCTTAATAGTATAATCGGCAAGGGGAATGCCGGAGAAACAAGTGAACGATTTGAAAATCAGGGTTTAATAGACGGATTTAAATGGGAAACAGTTAAAACACCTGGTGGGGAACTCACTTTGCCAGCCGATTTCAGGGAAGTCATGATTCAATATGAACTGAAACCGGGCAGGCCACGAAAATTGCAGGAAGTTGTGGGCGGATGGCCTGACCCCAGTCAGCAAACACTGCTCGATCTTTTCGGGAAAGGTAAGGTTACCCTTTATGTAAACGGTGCTGAATACAAATCAATTAATCCCGACGGTTCAAAAGCGAATATTCCCGATATTAATTTAAATCAACATTGGAACTCTATTTTAATCCACTTTATTCCGGAAAGTTCTGATTTGAAAATGTTATGGCGCAACCGTCAGAACATCCCGGAAATGGAGTTCCTGTTTGATTAATCAACTATGTTTTAGATCGATATTGTGAAATTAACAGATATTTGAATGAAATTTAACTATTTTAATTACTTGAAATGAACAAACAAAAAGCTTACCTTACTATTTTAGCTATAATTGCCTTTCTACCGGCCTGGGCCGTTGATTTGAAACTTAGTTCGCCAGACAAAAATATAGTTGTCGAAGTTTCACTCAATGAGAAAATTTATTACACAGTCTCATTTAAAGGTGAACGTGTACTCGAGGCCTCCCCTCTCTCGTTAAGTATTGACAATTCAGTCCTCGGCTCAAATCCAAAGCTCATAAACGCTGTTCCTTCAAC
>CAIOOC010000207.1 GCA_903859795.1 uncultured Bacteroidia bacterium | reverse complement strand
TATTAACTGAAAATGTACTATAAAGACCGTCTCTGCTACAATTGAGACGGTCTTTTTATTGAGTAAAATAAATGATCTGAATCTTTTATTTTCGTTGACTATAATGTGGCGAAAACACGACATGTAAACCTCATAAATGGCTAGTATTATTGAATATAGAATATATATTTAAACTATTACCTGAAAACTGCATATAAAAATCGTAACTTTCACATATATAGCTTTAATAATGGAATATTTAATACTAAATTCGCCTGTTAAATTAGTTTGGCTAAATGCACGCATCTACAACCATAAATAACTGCGATTCCTGTGAGGGCTGCAAATATAATTGTTGCCTAAACTCAAAGAATTGCGGTGCTTCAAATATTTTCAATGGACTTACTCCTAGCGAATTACACTCGATAATGGATAACAAGCGCCAAATAAAATTTCGTGCAGGAGAAACTATAACCAAACAGAATACTCCTCTAACACACCTGATCTGCATAAAAAGTGGCATGGCTAAAGTGGTTTCTGAAGGGCCAAAGGGAAAAAATCTGATTATTGACATTATAAAAGACAACAATATTTTCACTGGCGGGGGAACAGTAATAGATGATTCACACCATTTTACAGTTGCCGCATTGACCGATATTGAGTGCTGTTTTATCGAAACTACAAAAATCTTCACCTTTCTTGGAATCAACAGTACATTTGCAATTGATTTGATGAAGCTATACAATAGTCAGCATATCAAAATGCACAAAACACTTATTAATTTGATTCACAAGTATATGCCGGGCCGAGTTGCCGATACTTTGCTGTTTCTGAAAAACGAGATTTACGATTCTAATCCATATCAGTTTATCCTTACCAAACAGGAACTCGCTGATATGTCGGGGATGACCAAGGAGAGTTTTATTCGTAATCTAAAAGATTTTGAAGACTCCGGAATAATTAATCATTCCAGAAATTCGATTCATATCCTTAAAGAAGAGGATCTTATTGAAATCAGCAGAAATGGCTGATTGACATATATCAATTAAATATTGATTTACCTTCCAGTAAATTTTGATTTAAATCCCAAATCATCGGTGAACATATCAACCGATATTTTCGTGATTATCTTTCACACATCCCTACTTTTACATCAGAATATTTAACAGAAAAATTCGATTTTTCCGAATATTAATCGAATTTACATTAATAATAACCTTATTACACTCATTTTTATGAAACTAAAGAATTTTACCCGCTTTTTGTTTTTTGCTTTTGTGATTCTGTTTTCGGCTCAGTCATGTGTAAAACAAGGACCGATGGGCCTAACCGGAGCTAACGGGAAAGATGGAGCTGCCGGTGCAGATGCCAATGAAACCTGCAAGATGTGTCATAATCCTACCAAGGTCGATATCATCGCGGAACAGTTTACCCTCTCAAAACACGAATATGGCGAAGCCTCCTTTTCTGAGGCTGGAACCGTAGGTTGCGACCCTTGTCATACTCAGGAGGGGTTTAAATATGTTGTAAAGAATAATGTATCCACCGTTTTCACTTTAAATGCAACAACAGGAAAATATGTAAACCCTTATGCTACTGACGCCTCAGCTGCTTACGGCCCACTTACCTGCGGTACCTGCCACAGCTCGATTCATAATTCCTATACCTCATCTGACCTTCCATCTTTAACCACCGTTGCTGCCGTTCCGATGACGATGTGGGGTGGAGCAAAAACAATTGATTTAAAAGCAGATGGCGGAAAAAGTAATTTATGTGCCAAATGTCACCAACCACGTCCATTTACAAATGCATTAACTGGCAATGTTCTCGACTATGCAGCATTGGCAAGCAATCCAGCCGGAATCGTGTATGATGGTAACCCTGCAGGAAAAACAAATATTATTAAACCCAGCTACAGAACCCACACACATTATGGAACAGTAAGTGCCGTATATGCAGGAATGGGCGGTGTTGAATTTCCAGGTACTTTAGGTTATGCCAGCTCACAACATCCAACAGTGGCTTCATGCGAAAACTGTCATATGGGTCCAAAGGGTGCTGACAGCGATATGGTAGGAAGAGCGGGTGGTCACAGTTTCAGTGCAGTTGGAAACTTTTCAGGTTGTAACATGACTGGATGCCATACAACACCTATCTCTGCATCTAGTACAACATACTGGACAAATCCACGTAATGAAATCAAAGGTTTATTAGCAACACTGGCAACTAAATTATCTGAAAATGGGGTTGAAATAATGAACAGAAACGGTGATTCAGCGACCAATCTTTGGTATGGAATTACTACCAATAACTACGACGGATATCTGAATGTTTATGATCCAATTACCAATCCAACTGCTCAGACCTATAATGCAAGCAGTTTCAAATACGTTGGAACACCTCCTACAACCTGGAGTGCTGATCAACTGGCATATAACGCAACATTGCCTACACTGACTATAACCAATGCTCAGATGGGCGCTATCATTAACTTCCAGATGTGCCTCAGGGAATACAGTTTGGGAATTCATAACTATGCATACACTAAGGCATTGTTAACAAATTCAATTGCCAAATTATAAAAAAGGTAATTATGTGAATCAATAAAAAAGACTTCTCTTTTTAAAAATTGAAGTCTTTTTTTGTATTAACATTTAAAATGCATATCATGAAAAAACGTTTAATATTCCTTTTTACTGTTTTGCTTGCAGTATTTGTCAGCAGCTGTAAATACGATTTTATCTTACCAGTTCCCGTAACTCCGCCCACGGGTGATGTCAGCTTCGCGACACAGGTCGTACCAATTTTTACAACTGGCAGTAAATGTACCTCCTGTCACAAACCTGGCGGACAATCTCCGGACTATACTGCAGCCAATGCATATGCCTCAATTGTACCGGCACTCGTAAATTTATCTGCTCCGGATCAAAGTATGATCTACACTTTCCCCGGGCCAACAACGGCAACCCATACCTGGAAAAAATACACCGCAGGTGAGGCTGCTGTTATCCTCCAATGGATAAAGCAAGGTGCCAGAAACAATTAGTGGAAACATTTAATACTCGCAGAAATGAAAAAAAATATCCTATTTATACTTCTTTTCTCCCTGATCTCAACCTGGACTTTTGCCCAGGATGCGGCCGCTGATGCAACTCCGGCGAAAGAGAAAGACAAACCTGTTACGGGAACTTTTGAGAGCGGCTATCTGATCGACGCTCAAACGACAGTAATACAGCCGGTTAAAACTCTTGAGTTCGCACTGCAGCACAAGTTCGGATCGGTTGAAAATGGTCATTCCGACTTGTGGGGTATATACGCCCCGGGTGCCAATATCAGGCTAAGCCTCGATTACGTCCTGTTCAAAAATTTCCAGATTGGCGCCGGTATCAGCAAAAACAAGATGATGACCGACTTCAATGCCAAATGGACAATCATGCAGCAGACTAAGAAAAATACATATCCCGTTTCAATTACTCTTTATGGCGATATGGGGATTGATGGCAGGAATATCAGTGAATTTGAGTCTCAAACCGTGCAGGTTGCCCACCAGCTGGGATCCGTAAATGCCTTTGATGCTTCCGATCGTCTGAACTATTTCACTGAACTGATCATCAGCCGTAAGTTTACCAAATGGCTGTCACTTCAGGCCGGAGCAAGCTTAACCCACTACAACAGTGTAGGTCTTGTTTACGACCACGATAAGGTTGGGCTCCATTTCAGCGGCCGCATTAAAGTGACTCCTCAGGGATCTATCGTGTTCAACTATGACCACCCGATGCAAATTAAAGACATCTCTGAACAGCGCGAATGGGTAAACCCTCCTAAACCAAATCTCGCTTTCGGTTATGAGGTTTCAACAGGCAATCACGCTTTCCAGATTTATATGGCTTCAACTACAGCCGTGTTGCCACAGGAGAACATCATGTGGAACCAGAATGATTATAACCACAAGGGATTCGTAATCGGATTTGTGATTACAAGGCTCTGGGGCTTCTAATTAATTCCCGATAACTAAATATTACAGAAATATTGCATGGGAGTCACCTGGTAATATTCCCATTTATCCGAAATGAAAAAAGTTTTATGAAGTACGATTCATAAAACTTTTTTCCTGTTTTCCTCGGTTTTTTCGGGTTTAAAAAATGCCTATTGAAAGACAGTTAGTTACGCTTATTTTTTTGTAATTTTGGGTGGCTCGATTTTTATTCAAAATGTTTATACGCCAGAAAAACAACAAAAGCGGTACT
>CAIOOC010000206.1 GCA_903859795.1 uncultured Bacteroidia bacterium | reverse complement strand
TCAGAAGAGGCAGGTATGTTGAGTTTAACTTACTCCACGACCGGGGAACTATTTTTGGATTAAAGACCAATGGGCGCACAGAAAGTATACTTATGAGTCTCCCTGCCACTGTACGATTCGAGTATAACAATCGGCCGGAACCAGGCAGTGAAGAAGAAAGATTATTAGAAGTTTGCTTACATCCCGTTGATTGGATTTAACACGATTTAGAATAGAAAAATGAAGATCCTGATAGTCGAAGATGAGAAGCCACTATCTGATTCGATGGTAGAATATCTTGCAGAGGAGGGGCATCTCTGTGAAGCCGTTTATAATTATCTTGATGCAACCGAAAAGATTAACATGTATCAATATGATTGTGTCGTGGTTGATATTAATCTTCCGGATGGAAACGGTCTCGATCTGATCAGACTTATCAAAAAACAATCGATCACGCTGGGAATTATCATTATATCCGCTTTGAATTCCCTTGAAAATCGCATTGAGGGGCTTGAAATAGGTGCTGACCATTATCTGACCAAACCTTTTCACCTTGCGGAACTAAATGCCCATCTGAAGTCTGTTAATCGCCGGATAAGCTATGGCGGCAGTAACCAGATTATCTTTAATGAAATCAGGTTGATTCCTGATGAACATAAAGCCTTTGTCCATGATGCTGAGATAATACTCACTAAGAAGGAGTACGAACTGTTATTGTTCTTTATCTCAAACAAAAACAAGGTGATAACAAAGGCCGGGCTGGCTGAATATCTATGGGGGGATTATATGGATCTCGCAGATTCGTATGACTTTATCTATACCCATATCAAAAATCTCAGACAAAAAATGCTGAAAAAGGGATGCGAGGATTATATTAAAACGATATATGGATTAGGTTATAAATTTGGACTAAATTGAGACTTCTAAACAAAATAACACTTAACTTATTCGCAATATCCCTTTTTATCTTTATGATCGGGATGGTAGTTTTTTATTATGTGCTCCGCCAGCAGGTTGATTCAAATATCAATCTTGAACTTAAAAAGAGGGAGATCAGTCTTAACAAGGAGTTTGACGCTGCGCACTCTTCCATTAACCAGACTGTCAATCTTAACGACACAATAATAATCACCCCTATAAGTCAGCCAAAGGCTGCTGAAACGTTCTCAGACACATTGCTTTTCAATCCGGAAACCAGCAAATATGCTCTTTTCAGGCAACTTGGATTTGTTAAGACAATCCATAACCAGGATTATTATATCCAGATATTTAAACCACTTGAAGAAACCGACAGGCTTATTATTCGCATAATAATCATGATGAATATTTTGATTGTTATTATAATTTTAACTTTGATTATCGCCAATCGTCACTCTTCACGACAGGACTGGAAGGTATTCTACGATACAATTGCAAAGGTCAATAATTACGACGTAAATTCCCATGAGGAGTTTATGTTGCAGCACTCCGACATTAGAGAGTTTGAAGATCTGAACAGGGTGTTGTCGACGATGACTGAACGGATCAAGAATGATTATCTGAATCTCAAGGAGTATATCGAAAATGCTTCCCACGAGATCCAGACTCCATTAGCAATCATTAACTCAAAAATGGAGTTGCTGTTACAGTCAGGAGATATGAAAGAGAAGCAATACAAAACGGTGGCTGATGCCTATGAAGCATCAAACCGATTGTCAAGACTTAACAAAACACTTATTTTGCTTGCAAAGATCGAAAACCGGCAATTCCCCGAATCGAAACCTGTTAATCCGGCCATCATGATCAATCATCAGCTTGAAAGCCTCGAGGATCTGATCTATGCCAAAAAAATCAAGGTAGTTAAACAGGTGGAGGAACAGGTCACTGTTCTCATGAACCCCTATCTGGCTGAAATACTGCTTGTAAATTTAATTAAGAATGCGTTGAGGCACAACATTCCAGGAGGAGATCTGAAAATTGAATTAACCGGTAATAGTCTGGTTATCGCAAATTCAGGACCCGCCCTTACCCTGGATCCCGACATGCTGTTTAAGCGTTTTCACACCTCGTCCTCGTCTCCGGAATCGCTTGGACTCGGTCTCTCAATTGTTCAAAAGATCTGCACGATGTATGGATTTAAGGTCAGTTACAGCTATCAAAACAACATGCATGTGATGCTGGTTGTTTTTAATAAAGGTTAAATCTATTTAAACAGTAATTAATATCAAATCTAAATAACAAATCAGAACTTCAACTGGTAGAACTTAATGCGTTGCTTGTATATTTTCAGCAAACCTGCAATAATGCGGTATATCTTTGATTTTCTTTGCCTTACACCTCGTTCCGTATGGTTTCCCAATCTTAAATGGAACCAGCTAGGCTAGGCTTAGTTGTTATGTTTATTTAGAATAAAAGTCAATAGACATTCTATCCGGGTTTCATGCGCCAATTCTGTAGAATTTGTTGCAATGCTACAGAATTGCTTCAGATTCTGTTTTTAAAATTGCATTGTAATAAACATGAAAGCAGAACAGGATGATAGGACTATTTGGATTAAATCATAAATCGGCTCCGATAGAGATCAGGGAGAAATTTGTATTTTGCGAAGAGGACATCAAACGATTTGTACCCCTGTTAAAAGCAAAAGGAATACTTGGAGCAATTGTAGTCTCTACCTGTAACCGCACAGAAATATACTTTGAACTTAAAGATAAACACTCTGCCGATTTTGATCTGATCGGAAATACCCTGATTGAATACCGCAAGGTTGCTTCCGAAGTTAAGGCGCATTTTTACCAGATGAAAAATGAGGACACCGTAAAGCATCTGTTTCGTGTTGTGTCGGGTCTTGACTCAATGGCTCTCGGTGAATATCAGATCGTTGGACAAATCAAAGATGCTTTTAACATCAGTCAAAGTCATCAGCACTGCACTTCAGTTCTGTACAAACTTTTTAATGAGGCCCTCAAAACAGGCAAGGAGATCCGTACAAATACAGCTTTAAACAAAGGAGCCGTTTCGATCAGTTACGTTGGTGTTGAGCTTGCAGGGAGAAAACTTCAGAATCTTTGTTCCCATCCGGTTTTGGTTGTTGGCGCGGGTCAGACCAGTGAATTAACCATGCTAAACCTGTTGAAAAAAGATTGCACCGAGTTTACCGTTGTCAACAGAACCCAGGAAAAAGCGTGTGAACTTGCTGAAAAATATCAATGCAAGGTGGCAAATTTTGATCAACTCGAGGAACTGCTTGTTTCAAATGATATCGTTATCACCTCGACGGCTTCAAAAAAACCGCTATTTACGGAAGATATGGTTCGCCAGGCAATGGTAGAGCGTAACAACGAACCGTTGTTCTTCATCGACCTTTCTGTTCCGCGTAACGTAGCAGTTGCAGTAGGTGAAATCGAAAATGTTCATGTTTATGATATTGACGCATTAAATGAGGTTATTGAAGATAATCTGGAACGCAGAAAAGGAGAAATCACACATGCTGAACTGATTATCGAAGAATCTGTGGCTGAATTTTCACAATGGCACTCCATTCAGGTTTTAGTCCCTACCTTTCAGAACATCTCCAGCCGTTTCCAGGAAGTCAATAAAACAATGCTTGATGGTTATCTCAAAAACCAAAAGGAAGATGACCATGAAAAGGCTGTTGCTTACGGAGAAATAATCACAAAAAAATTTATTGGCTTAATGATCGAAAATGTAAAATCGGTTACCAATAACGGAAGACAAGAGGAATACATTTCGATGCTTAATAAATTATTTGAATTCAATTAATGACCGATAAAACCATAAAGATAGGTACAAGAGGCAGTAAATTAGCTTTGTACCAGGCTTTTCTTGTGCAGGAAGAGCTTCAGAAACACTTTCCTGAAACCACATTTATTCTTGAGATTATAAAGACAAAGGGGGATCAGATTCTCGAAGTCGCACTTTCTAAAATAGGAGATAAAGGGCTGTTCACCAAAGAGATGGAGACAGCTCTTTTCAATGGAGAAATCGACATGGCTGTTCATAGTCTCAAGGATCTACCCACCAAATTTCCAGAAGGGGCCAAACTGGGAGCAGTTTTAAAACGGGGTGATATCAGAGATGCCCTGATCAGCCTCGACGGCCGGAAAATCGGAGACCTAACTTCAAATGACGTTATAGCAACCTCCAGCCTCAGGAGAAAAGCACAATTGCTGCGTATTAATAAAGATTTCAGGATTATTGAAATCCGCGGAAATGTCAATACAAGGATCCGCAAAATGCAGGAGGGGTATTGCGATGTCATGGTAATGGCCGGTGCTGGATTGCAGCGACTCGAGATGGGAGAATATATCTCCGAGCTTTTTGATCCTGAGCTAATGATACCTGCGTGCAGCCAGGGGGCTATTGCGGTAGAAATCAGGGAAAACGATTTGGCAACCGAGGCGCTGCTTGCAAAGATTAATGATGACGAGACTTTCCTTGCAACAGAAGCGGAGCGTGCCTTCCTGGGAACACTTGAGGGAGGATGCCAGATTCCGGTTGGGAGCTACACCCATATTGACGGGGATAAATTTAAGATCACCGGATTCATTTCGAGTATAGACGGCACGAACTTCCTAAGGGAATCTGCAGAAGGAGATATAAGTCAGGCAGTTTACCTCTCGGCTAAACTGGCGAAAAGCCTTTACAACCGCGGAGGGGCCGAAATCCTGAAAGAGATCCGGAATGAGAACATGATCAATCCGCAGTCAGAACCAGCATTAAAGGATAAGGTTATTATTTCGACCAGGGCCCTGGAAGCCAGTGATACATTGCCTGAGATTATTAAGTCAAGCGGTGCAAAATTACTTTCGTTGCCGATGATTGAGATCATTCCTTCACCTTTGGACACACAGCTGGCTGATAATTTCAATAATCTGGCTCTGTTCGACTGGGTGTTTTTCACCAGTAAAAACGGGGTTGTCAATTTCTTCAAACAACTGATTGATGCCAGGGGAAGTACCGAATTACCAAAAACTCTTAAACTCGCAGTCATCGGCTACAAAACCGGACTCGAACTTGAATATTACGGCTATGCTCCAACGTTTATCAGTGAAGAAAATACAGCTGAAGAATTTTTGAACAGGTTTAACGCAAAATTTCAGCCCGGGAATCTGAATATCCTGCTTTCATTGGGCAATCTTGCCGATAATACCCTTCAATCCGGTCTCGCTGCAAAGAATACTGTTCAACGGATAAACGTCTACCAGACTGTTAAACCGGCTCATGCAGATTTTGCAATCATGGAACTTATTAAGAATGAACAGTACGACCTGATCATCTTTACGAGCCCTTCAACCTTCAGTAACTTTATTTCGTTTTATGATCAGGCACTCCTTGTAAATCTAAAGATGGCAAGTATTGGAAGTGTAACCACAAAGGCCATCCAAAAAGCCGGCTACGAACCTCTTTTCACGGCTAAAAAATCGAATGCGGAGGGTATCAGAGATGCAATCATTGAATTTTATCAAATCTAAAAAATTAAATATCATGACATTCCCGGTAACAAGATTACGTAGATTAAGGTACAACGGTGTTTTAAGGCAAATGGTGACCGAGACGAAGCTTTCGGTCGATGATTTTGTAATGCCCCTGTTTGTTGTTTCAGGAACGAATGTAAAAAATCACATCAATTCAATGCCTGGCAACTATCAGCTTTCGGTTGATTTGCTTGTTGAGGAGTGCAAAATCATTTATGCTGCCGGTGTAAAAGCGGTATTACTATTTGGTATTCCGCCACACAAGGATGAAGACGGAAGTGTGGCGTGTGAACACAATGGAATTGTACAACAGGCGATTCGGGCCCTGAAGAAAGAGATTCCGGGTTTGTATCTTATAGCCGATGTTTGCAATTGTGAATATACGACCCACGGACATTGCGGTACCATTATCGATGGTGACGTGGATAATGATGCAACATTAATCACTCTGGCCAAACAATCCGTTTCCCTTGCTCAGGCAGGAGCCGATATGATTGCTCCAAGTGATATGATGGACGGACGAGTCGGTGAAATACGTACGCAGCTTGATGCCAATGGATATAATAAAATTCCTATTATGGCCTATTCCGCAAAATATGCATCAGGCTTTTATGGTCCTTTCAGGGAGGCAGCAGAAAGTGCCCCGAAATTTGGGAATCGCGCTACCTACCAGATGAATCCGGCAAATTCGAATGAAGCGATCCGCGAAGTTGAGCAGGATATACTGGAAGGAGCTGATATCGTAATGGTTAAGCCTGCCCTCAGTTACCTGGACGTGATTTATCGTGTAAAAACAGAATTTAAAATGCCTGTTGCTGCATAT
>CAIOOC010000205.1 GCA_903859795.1 uncultured Bacteroidia bacterium | reverse complement strand
TAATAATAGGAATTTACCAGATTTGAGGATGCCCGGAACAGGTCATCTTGCGCGACTCTTAAATCGAGCGATGATATCTGCCCGGTCTGAAAGGCTTTCATTGCGATGTCAAGGTTTCTCTCTGCCAGGGCCAACTCTTTTTTCCCAAGCGAAATCGTTTGCAACTGGGATAAATAGTCGAGGTGCATTTCCATAATCTGTGCGCTCACCTGCTCCTGCATATCTTTTAATTGCAGCTCCTTATTTTGTATATTTATCTTGGCATTCTGCAGCGATGTTCTTAGTTTCTTTCCATCAAACAATTTCATCCCTACCGTCAATCCTACCTGTGGTCCAAAATACCGGTTATAATTTATGAATGCCGCTTCAGTGTTGTTTTCATAATACCCATACGAACCAGTCACATACAACCTGGGATACTGTTCCGATTTAAACGACTTTTCTTCCAGCTTGCTGTACATTAACTGTTCTGTCCTAAGTTTCAATAAGTTATTAAAACCAGTACTATTGGCTATCAACTGATCCTGGTCTGGAATCTGAACCATCGTGATAGAATCTTCAGTAATAAACTCCCGCTGAACATTTTGGGCAAGTAATCGGTTTAATTCGATTTTCGATTTTCTGAGCTCAGATGATTGTTTAAACAAAGCAGAAGAATCGGCCATTCTTGCCACGTCTGCCTGAAGCCATTGCTGCTCTGATCCCAGTTTTGAATCCAAACGTTCACGGGCAATGAAATACCTGAAATTACTTGAGTTCATCCGTTGCTTACATGCTTTAAGCAGTTCCAGTTGTCTTATAATATTACAGTAAGCAAGAATGACTTCCTGAACCACATACTCTGTTGTGATTTTTGCCTCGAGGTCATTGATCACCCACAATCCCTTAAGTTTTTCGTATTTCGCAAACATCCCGGCACCATCAAAAAGTACCCATTCGGCTTTAATTCCGGCTGAAGTAACTGTAGTCGAGGCACTCTTATTATCGAGTTTATTACCAGTCAGAACGTCCTGATGGGCATCAAGATGCGCTTTATCCAAAGATCCGTATGCAGTCACAGTAGGCATAAAGCCTGCATTTCCATAACTGACATTACGCAACGACATATCAGTTTCGTTTTTTGCCACCTTTATAAGGTAATTGTTAATCAAGCCCTCCTTTACCGCATCGTTCAGACTAACCAACTGCTGGGCAGAAAGAACCGCAGGTGCAAAATTCACCACAGCTGTAAACAATAACCAGAAAACCCATGCAGGAAGGTTACCTGAAAATGGGTTCATATATTTCATCCTCGGGTTCTTCATCTTGAGCATGATAATTTTTTGATATGAAAGAATAGAGAATTGGTACAATATATAGTGAAAAGAAAGTGGCAAATACCATCCCTCCAATTACAGCAATTCCCAACGATCTTCTGCTTCCTGATGAGGCTCCCAGCGAAAGGGCAACAGGAAGAATACCAAAAATCGTGGCAAATGCAGTCATCAATATCGGCCTGAGTCGTGAAATGGCAGCTTTCTGAACAGCTTCATACTTTCCCTCACCCATCTTTTTACGTTGATGGGCAAACTCAACAATCAGGATGCCATTTTTAGTAACTAATCCAACCAGCATGATCATTCCTATCTCACTGAAAATATTCAATGTCTGGTCAAAATACCAAAGTGTCAGCAATGCACCGAACAGTGCAAGCGGAACAGTTACTAAAATTACCAGCGGATCAAGAAAATTATCAAACTGAGCAGCCAGGACAAGATAGATTATTACAATTGCAAGTATGAATACGACCAGCAGGCTGGATGAACTTTCAGCATAGTCCCTGCTTTGACCTGCAAGCGATGTTTTAAAAACCGGAGTCAGCGTTTTATCGGCCGCCTTTTGCAGTTCATCAATTCCATCACCTAAAGTATATCCCGAAGCAACACCTCCTGTAATCGTAGCCGAAAAGTATCGGTCGTAGGAATAGATGGTTGATGGATTGACCTTTTCCTCCCAACGTGCCACATTATCGAGAGCTATCGATTCGCCTTTTGCACTCCTGACATAAAGGTTTCCAAGCATAACCGGCTTATCGCTGTAATTACGCGACACCTGTCCGATAATTTGATATTGTTTTCCGTTCATAATGAAATAGCCATATCGTAGTCCGCTCAACCCCGCCTGAAGCGTTTGTCCAATGGCTTCAACGGTGACCTCATACTTTGCAGCTTTATCCCTGTCGACATAAATCCTAAGTTCAGGTTTGTTCACCTTGAGGTTGGAATTCAGAAACTGTAGTATTTTACTTTTCCCGGCTTCTGCAAGAAAGACCGGTAGAATCCTGGTGAGTGTGTCAAAATCAGCCGACTGAATTACGAATTGCAAAGGCTGACCGGCAAAACGATTCCCGATTGTAGGAGGTTCAAATGGATAAATACCGATGCCCGTAATGCGACTGATGTCTTTGCTGAATTTTTGAAATATCTGGCTCTGTGTTCTCTTACGGTTACCAGGTTCATCAAAATAAATAAGGTGCATCCCCTTGTTGGCAGGGTCAACGGATGTGAGGCTGGGTGAAATTAAGGACAAATTGCGGGTAGCTTCAGGCATAGAATCATGTACATAGGAGCTTAGCTGATCCATATATTTCTCCATAAATTCGTATGTCGATCCTTCCGGGCCTAATGTGTTCATTCGTATGTTGGAACGATCCTCGAGTGGGGCAAGCTCCTTGTGCAAACTATTCCATAAAGTAATGATCGAGAATGCAAGAACCAGGAGTACTGGCCATATAATCCATCTAATCTTCATAAAAGCTGTTAGAGAATACCTGTAGCTTCGGTTAAGTTCGACGAAGTATGGTTCTGTCTTTTGGTACAGCCAGTTAAATCCAAGATGATGCTGTTTTGTCAATATCTTAGATCCCATCATGGGCGTCAGGCTTAGAGCAACAAAAGCAGAAAGAATCACAGCCCCAGCCACCACTACGACAAACTCGCTGAAGAGCCTGCCAGTCAGACCTTGAAGAAACATGATCGGCAGAAATACTACAGCAAGTGTTATTGTTGTGGAAATAATAGCAGTATAGATCTCTTTTGAACCCTCTAGCGCAGCTTTTCTAGGCCCGTAACCCGAATCCACTTTGGAGTAAATGATTTCAAGCACAACAATTGCATCGTCACACACAAGTCCGATAGCCAGAACCAGCCCCAGTAAAGTCAGTACATTAATGGAGAGACCACCTATCCACATCAAGAAAAAGGTCGAAACAATAGAAATCGGAATTGCGACAACGGGAATGATTGTCGACCGCCAATCGCGGAGAAAAATAAAAATAATGAGTACTACAAGGAAAAAAGCTAACAACAATGTTTCTTTAACTTCCGTGATGGCTTTACGTTCAAAGACAGTAAAATCGAATCCCAGCTTGATATCGTATCCTGGTGGTATCTCTTTTTTTAGCTGTTCGGTCCTCTTATAAAACTCATCGGCCATTTTAATTGTGTTCTCACCTGGTTGGGGAACTACACCGATAGCAACGGCAGGTTCCAGATCATCCTTAAAAATAGTCCTTTCATTTTCAGCTCCCAACTCGGCGTGCCCGATATCGCTGAAACGTACAATTTCGCCGTTATGGCTCTTAATAATAAGATCATTAAACGCTTTAGCGGATGTTAGAAAACCGAGGGTCCTGATATTAAGTTCTGTATTATCTCCTTCAATCCTACCTGAAGGCAATTCCTGGTTCCCCTGTTTTACAGCTTGTTGTGCATCTATTGGAGTCATTCCCAAACCGTGAAGTTTGTCAGGGTC
>CAIOOC010000204.1 GCA_903859795.1 uncultured Bacteroidia bacterium | reverse complement strand
TATTATTTTAAAGTCAGAAATTTTCATTCTACTACCAGCGACACGACCCTGAACTCCTCTCCTCCTTTGACCTCTGAAGGAAAACACTGACATTTAGGGCACGTAGCCATCCGATGATTCATCTCAAATTCGTCATTACAATTATTGCAGGTCCCAGTACCTGCTGTTCTCACCAGGCTGATTCGTGCCTGGTCCAGAATCGAATCTTTAACAATCAAACCCAATGCCGACTCAAAAGCATCTGCATCGACACCACTCAGATCTCCCACTTCTATAGAGATCTCCTGTATCGATTTTGCTTTATTTCGTTCAGCCTCACGCCCGGCAAGAGCGAGAACTTCGAGAGCCATTGAAAATTCATGCATGATATTCGGTTTAACAAATTCGCGGGAGCTGGTCACCCGATAAAGAATCCACAATCCTGCGGCCCCCGGTTTCGTTCCTGAGCACAACTTTACCCGGGTGATCACTTACAACCCGGCCAATGATTGAGCTTTGCAATCCAAGACTATTCTTTTTGAGAGTCTCAAGAATCTTCATCGATTCATGTTCTCCTGCAACGATCACTACTTTTCCTTCATTGGCAATATGCAGCGGATCGAATCCCAGTACTTCGCACATTGCTTTTACACCTTTGTTTACAGGTAAAGCCGATTCTTCAATTTCAATACCCAGTCCAATTTTTCCAACCAGTTCGTTTAAAACAGTGGCAACTCCTCCGCGGGTCGGATCGCGCATAAACTTCACAGAACACTGATCAAGGACTTCACGGATAAGGTGGTTAAGGCTTGCACAATCCGATTCAACATTGGTCTTAAAATTAAACGATTCGCGGGCATTCATCACAGCCATCCCATGATCACCAATTGATCCGTTTATAATAATGACATCGCCAGCCTTAATATTCATTGCCCTGCTGATTGTTCGATCTTCAGGCTTCACTCGGCCAACTCCTGCTGTATTGATAAAAAGTTTATCACATTTCCCCTTGTTGACAACCTTTGTATCACCCGTTACGATCAGCACTCCCGCTTTCCTGGCTTCTGCCGCCAGCGACTCAACGATTATTTCGAGCTCATTCATTGGAAAGCCCTCCTCCAGTATAAACGATACGCTCAGATAAAGCGGTTCTGCGCCTGAAACCGCCAGGTCGTTCACAGTTCCGCAAACTGCAAGCTTCCCGATGTTGCCCCCGGGGAAGAACAGAGGATCAATCACAAAAGAGTCAGTCGTAAAGGCAATTTCGAAACTCCCTACCTGAAGAATCGATGCGTCGGCTTGCTCATCAAGAATATCGTTCCTGAAATGCCTGATAAACAAATCCTGAATCAGCTGATGCATCATTCTGCCGCCGCTTCCGTGGCTGAGCATTACCTTATCTGCTTTTTGTGTCATGAGCGGTATTTATAATAGGTGGCGCACGTCCCTTCACCTGAAACCATACAGGCACCAACCGGATCAGACGGGGTACATTTCCTGGCAAATAGCGGGCAATCAACGGGTGTTTTCAGCCCTCTGAGAATTTGCCCGCAAATACACCCTTTTGGTTCAGTTGATTCAGGTACTTCAACGATAAATTGTTTTTCAGCATCAAAAGCCGATAGTTCATCACGGATTTTCATCCCGCTTTTGGGTATCATTCCCAACCCTCTCCAGCTGTCGTCTCTGAGTTCAAAAACGTCAGCCAAGGCTTTTTGTGCAACTTTATTTCCTTCATGCTGAACAACGCGATGATACTGAACCTCCACCATAGGAGTGCCTGATTCTATCTGTTCAGTTAACATCAGGATTGACTGCATCATATCAACCGGTTCAAATCCCGATACAACAACACCCAATCCGCATAATGTGGCAAGATCATTGTAAATTGCAGTACCCGTAATGGCACTTACATGTCCCGGAGCTATAAATCCGTCTATTTTCACCCCTTCATCCACAAGCGCCTTCATAACCGGAGGCATTACTTTGTGCGCGCTCAAAACATGAAAATTGGGGATGTTATCCCTGTTTGCCTGGAGGATGGCAGCAGCAGTCAGCGGGGCAGTCGTTTCAAACCCAATTCCCAGAAAGACGACTCTCTTTTCGGGATTCATTTTTGCAATCTCAAGTGATTCAAGTACCGAATAAACAATGCGGACATCACTTCCGTTTGCCCGCTCTTTTTCAAGCGAGGTCGTGGAGCCGGGAACACGTATCAGGTCACCGTAAGTCGTAATGATCACACCGGGCACCCTGCTGTAGGCCATCGCCATATCTATAAAATGCTGGCTCGAAACACATACCGGACAACCCGGTCCAGAAATTAGATGAATTGTGGAAGGAAGCAACGAAGTGAGGCCAAACCGGTGAATTGCCATTGTATGTCCACCGCATACCTCCATCAATACAATCTCCTTCTTCGAGATCGACTTTAATCTTTCGGATATAGAAAGTATCAGCTCCTTCTTTCGGTATTCGTCAATGTATTTCATAAAAACTGATCAAGCTGATTAAGCAGTCTAAGTGTTTCTTCCGCCTCTGCCGCATCTACTTTTTCAATGGCAAACCCGGCATGAAGCATGATATAATCACCTGGATTCACATCATCAAGGAGCAAAAGGCAGGCCTGATATTCGACATCTTCGATTGTCACAAGGGCACTTGTGCCTTCAACACGGATAACTTTTGCAGGTATTGCTAAACACATCTTAATTCTCTCCTTTTAGATGCCACGGCTAACTGACCCAGGGCTATCCCCCCATCATTAGCCGGCACTGTTAAATGTGAATAAAATTCAAACTCATTTTTTTGCAGAATTTCAATTGATCCTTCCAGGAGGTACTTGTTCTGAAATACCCCTCCCGAAAGTACTACTTTATTTAAACCCTGTTTTAGACGGATTGAGTTAGCAAACTCAAAAATAATTAAATTTATCGTGTTATGAAATTTTGTGGCTATTAATGAGTTGCTAATTCCACTATTTATGTCGTCAATTATGCCCCGGATAGTATCGTCAAAACTGATAGCACCTATAAACTGAAAAGGATAGCTTTCAGTACAACCGGAGATTACTAAAGACTCCAGACGCATGGGACCTTCAGCCTGAAAAGTTGCAACCTGCACAAGATCCAGAAGAGATGCTACACAATCAAACAACCTGCCCGCACTTGAGGTCAGCGGAGAGTTAACATTTTTATCGATCATCATCGGGATCATTTCAAGCTTTTCAGTCTCAATTTTACTGAGAAAAGGAAGTTTAAGCTCAGTGAACTTATCACCGTAAACCTTGTACAAATAAGAAATAGCCATTCGCCAGGGTTCTTCCGCTGCAAGATCGCCCCCGGGTTGGGCAATATATTCAAAATGGGTTATCCTCTCGAAGTCATTCAGATCGCAAATCATAAATTCGGCTCCCCAACTATTCCCGTCAGGGCCGTAACCGGTACCATCCAGCGCAATACCTATAACCTTCTCATCCAGTCCGTGTTCTGCCATACATGACGCGATATGCGCATGGTGGTGCTGAACCTGAAATACTGGAAGATTTCCATAGTTTAAACCCGTTTTCGTGGAGATGTAACCAGGATGCATATCAACCGCGAGCAGGGTTGGTTCTATACGGAATAATTTGATAAACTGGGCTATCGTCTCTTCATAAAACAAGGTTGTTTCCAATCCCTGCAAATCACCAATATGCTGACTAAGAAAAGCTTTATTGCCCTTTCCAACACAGAAACAATTTGTAAGTTCAGCTCCAAAAGCCACGATTCCGTCAGTATTTAGTGCTGTCCTGACAGGCGCCGGAACGTATCCCCGCGAACGGCGCATGATCCGCTCATGCCCGCCAATTACCCGGACAACTGAATCGTCGGTTCGGTTGTAAATATCGCGGTTATAAAATAATGAGGCACTTACAAACGGCGAGAGCTGTTTGAGTGCTGCCTGGTTATCGATCAGAATTGGCTCACTGCTGAAATTGCCGCTGGTCAGCACGATGGCTTTGGTTTTTAAATTATCGAATAACAAATAATGAATTGGCATATAAGGGAGCATAACACCAAGCAGGTTTAAATCGACATTTAACCCTGCTGCCAGTTTCTGTTGTCCGGAAACTTTTTTCTTTTGAAGCAGGACAATAGGCCTTCTCCATGAAATAAGCGATTTTTCTTCCTCTGGATTGATTTCTGAATATTCCCTTAAAGATTTCAAATCCCGAAACATCACGGCAAATGGTTTTCCCTCCCTGTTTTTTAAATCGCGAAGTTTCTTAACTGCTGATTCATTAAAAGCATCACATGCAAGATGCATCCCTCCAAGCCCTTTGATAAGGACGATTTCACCGTTTTCAATAGACACAGAAATGCATTTAAGAATTACCGCAATGCGATCAGAAATCATTTCCTGACCCACAAAATACTCATAATGAGGCCCGCAATGGCTGCAGGCGGTGGGCTGAGCGTGAAACCTCCGGTCGGTAATTGTTTCATACTCTTTTCGACATTGCTCGCACATCACAAATAATCCCATCGTTGTTTTGGCTCTGTCGTAAGGAAGATCCCGGATGATTGTGAACCTGGGTCCGCAATTGGTACAATTGACAAACGGATAAGCAAACCGGTTATCATGTTGCTCTATATCACGAAGGCAATCATCGCAAACAGCAATATCGGGACTGATCTCGGTTATTTTATCTGAGAGATTATGGCTATCTCTTATCGTAAACGAAGGGAATGAGACAGTCTTAATTTCGAGTGATGTTATTTTCTCAATGATTGCTGCAGGGGGAGCCTCTTCGCTTAAAGAGTTTAGAAAACAGCCAAGGTTTTGGTCGGTTCCGGTAACCTCAATCCTTATATCTTCATTGGTGTTTTGAACCCACCCGGTAAGGTCATGTCTGGTCGCAATCCGGAATACAAAGGGACGAAAACCCACTCCCTGTATTAGTCCTGTGACTGCGATCTGTAAAGATTTATTGACCAAGGTGCCTTTCTGTTTAACTCATGTAAAAATAAAAATATTTGTATTTATATTTACCCCCCAAAACCGAATACTATGTTAACCTTTCTGACCGGATTTATTGCCAGTGTAGCTCATGTGGCAACGGGTCCTGATCATCTTGCTGCTGTAACACCGCTGGCTATCGACAGTCGGAAAAAATCGTGGATGATTGGTTTTTCCTGGGGACTTGGACACACAGTAGGTATGCTTCTTATGGGTGCATTATTTATTCTATTTAAGGAGTTCCTCCCGATCGAAGCAATATCACGTCATAGTGATACCATGATTGGGTTCTTACTGATCGGAATTGGAAGCTGGGCATTATACCGGATGTACCGACGTCATACGCATGGTTATATTCCTCATGTCCATTTCCACACCAAGCCCTTTCTTTATCCGCATATTCATAAACATACACATCCGGTTCCCCTGGTTTTTGAAAAGCCTGTCGATCAGCCCCATTCCGATGACCACGCAGATAGTCCTGATGACCACACTTTCGAGCGGCACATTCCCTTCTATGATCCGCAAGTTAAAATACATGACCGGCATGAATATACACATGACAATCATTCTCACCTTCATGAACATCATGACCACTTGCACCATCACGATCAACAGCCGGATCATCAGCACGACCACCATCATGATCACATTCCTGATTATGGACATGGGCATTCACATACAGGTAAAGTCAGGCAAAATGCATTTTCCGCTTTTTTAATAGGAACAGTGCATGGTTTTGCCGGTTTCAGTCACCTTTTTGCACTTTTGCCATCACTTGCCTTACCAACCCTATCGGCATCTGTGATCTATGTCGTTGCTTTTGCATCGGGAACCATACTGACAATGATTGGCTTTGCTTTCATACTAGGAATTGTGGCCCATCGATCCGAAATAAAGGACAAACAATTGTTTCTTAAGTGGTTTTCTCTTACCGGTGCCCTTTTGGCTATTGCAATTGGAATTCTTTGGATTATTCATCCGATCGGATAATCCGGAAGAAATTTAGTGCCAAAAACAT
>CAIOOC010000203.1 GCA_903859795.1 uncultured Bacteroidia bacterium | reverse complement strand
TCGATTAACTCAACATTTTTATTTTCCAGGTATTTGGCAAGTGTAAAAGTTTCGGAGTGGGGTATGATGTACTGAATACTCTTACCGTAAGGTTGAGGCAATTCAATTTCAAGAGGACGGGCAAACGGCGGCACCTGAATGAACTCTCCTTTCTCAAAAACTGTTCTTCCGGGCAGTTTGGGGTCATATTCATAAATGGTGGTTTCTGTGATAGATCCCGAAAATGCTATTGGACGGTAAGCACCATGACTTACCCGGACAACGTTTACCTTTTCCATCTGATCGCAGGCAAAGACTGCCATCATATTGGTCGTACCCGGTGTCATACCAAATCCAGGAACCATCACCTTCCCGTTAGCCTTGAATATATCACTGTATTTATATTCTTCACCAAATCCGTTCAGATTTATTCCGTGGCAATTGGCTTTTGCAATACATTCTGTTGAATCACCATTAAGCGAAATTGTTGTCCCGTCAATTACCACATCATATTCCGAAAGGAGTGCGATTGAGGTATCCTTATCCATTACGTCTACATAGGTATAATCAACCTTTGGGTGATTTAACCATTCTGCTGCTTCTTTTGCTGCTTCAAGTTGTTTATCTCCGATCGTTAATTGGTCAAAAGTTCCGAACCTGACAAGATCCAGTGCAGACTCCCTGCATATTTTCCCGGCTCCGCCTAATGCAAATATTCGCATAAATCATGATTTTAATGTTAGTATTCATTACAAAGGTTTGTATTTCTAAAGGCATTTGACAAAATCGTCAAGGCCCTCTCAAGTTCATCAGTGCTGATAGTAAGCGCAGGAGAGAGCTGTAAAACATTTCCCTGTGAAACTTTAAAGCTAAGGCCTTCGTGCATACATTCGTACATGATTTTTTCGGCTTCGGTAATTGCTTTCTCCTTCGTTATGCAATCCTTGACCAGTTCAACGCCCCAGAGCAGTCCAATTCCGCGGATATCCCCTATTATTGGGAATTGTTCCTTAAGCAGGTTTAACCTTGATTGCATCCATTCTCCCTTTGACTCAACTTCTTTCAACAGGTTATTGTTCTCGATGTAGGAAATGGTGGCTGATGCTGCGATGCTTCCAAGCGGATTTTTCTCGTGTGTGTAATGACCGAGTGATACCTCTGCTGCAATATTAAACCGGTCACGTGTGATCATTGCCGCAAAGGGTATAATTCCACCTCCCAATCCTTTTCCAAGACAAAGTATATCAGGCTCAATATCATAGTTTTCAAATGCAAACATTCGACCTGTCCTTCCGAGCGCAATCGGGATCTCATCAAGAATGAGGAGTACCTGATGTTTGTCACAAATCTCTCGGACCCTTCGCCAATAAGCTTTAGATGGGATTTGTACATCGGTATTTCGGATGGTTTCTGCCAGAAATGCACCAATATCTCCCTCTTTTTCAATAACATATTCCAGGTAATCGGCATATTTAAGTTGATCATCTTCAGTGAAGCCGAAGATTCCGCGATACATGGTTGGAGGAGGTATATTGATGACACCAGGCATCAGAGGTCCCATAAATTTTTTAAAGATGGCCTCTCCACCGGCTGAAATAGCATCAAGGGAAGCTCCATGAAAAGAGTCCCACAGTGAAATAATTTTGTGTTTTCCAGTAACAACCCGGGCCAGTTTTAAGGCTATTCCAATTACCGATGTCCCTCCCGGAGCAAAAAGGCTGCGATTAAGATCGCCTGGTAGCAAGGAAGCCAGTTTCTTTGCCAAATCTACAGCAGGCTGATTGGTGTACCTTCGTGGGGAAAAAGATAACCGATGCATCTGCTGGGTTATCCGGTCGATCAGGTAATCATTTCCATACCCCAGCTGATGAACGTTATTTCCATGAAAGTCAAGCAGGTACTTTCCTGATAAGGTTGTCATTCCGCTCCCTTTGGAGGAACCCAGGACATCCAAACAGGGGGTTGACATCGCCTGATGAAGAAAATAGCGGGAATCATCAGTAAGAATTTGACGAGCTAGTGGTTCTGAGATTATCTGATCCCACTTTTTTCGCTCTTCCGAAAAGTTTATGTCACCTTCAGTATATATTGCATTTTTATCCATGTACAAATTCTTTCTTTTAAAATCCTTGCTCAGGCAACGGAGTTAGAGGCCGCATGAACGTTTGGGAAACATCTTTAATTAATTTGGAATGATTGACTAATTATTTGCGAACACTGGCTGCAAAATTACCTTTTTGATGTTTCTATTCTCAAGATTTCTGAAATAAATAAAAGTAAAGCATGATACTACGATCATTAAAATACCTGTTGATAACGCACTGATTTTTAATACTTCTACCCAGCTGATTTTCGTTTGACTAAAATTTTTGAACAAAAGGACTGAAGTGCTTCCCAGATAACCTATTGCATCCGAAACGTACATCAGGAACCCGATATTACTTTTAACCCTGAAATGGGCAATCCACCTTTCAAAAAAGACCGTATGGTAAGTAAGATACGAAAGGTACATAGCAAATCCTGCAATAACCATCCATTTTACCGGATCCAGGGCCCCGGTTGCAAAGGCAATTGTAGCTATAACGAGAATTATTCCACTTAGGAATATAATATAAAAAGTCGAAAAAAAGGCAAGTCGATTATCGCGAATCATGATCATGAAAGAGATAATTATCAGAACGCTCAAAGCGATAGGGACCTCCGACAATACCAGCATTCTCGGGGTATTTGTAAAACCTAATCCATTCCAGAATTCAACAGCAAAATTGTCCCGCAAATCGCGGAAGATAGTAAGTCCAACATAGATAACCACTGCCAGGATAATCCCAGGTGCAAACCGGATAAAAAAGGTCCAGCGGCTGTTGTTATCCATTGGTATTCTTTCAGTCCTCAAGGCGATATCTTCTTCGTCGGGCGGCGGTAATTTATGCAACATGAAAATTCCAAGCATCAATAACGGGACAAAAGCCAGGCCCACTAAAAAGGGCATCCACATTTGATTTACATGAAAATTGTCAATCATTAATCTGCCACAGGCCTTCACAATCCCCGATGAGAGAATAAAACTTGAGGCCATAACCGCCCCAAGCAATTCGGTATAGCGGCGACCTTCAATGTAGCTAAATACCACTCCCCATATCATTCCCAATGGTAACCCATTGAGAAACATGAACGGGAAATTATATGGATATGGAATGATGGCGAATAAAAAAAGCATTATCCAGGCCAATAACATCAAAAGGATAAGCGTATTTGTCCTGGTTTTGTGATCCAATTCAGAAATTATTTTTATACCTAAATATTTTGATATTGTATAACCAATTAGTTGAGAGATTATTAACAAAATCTTATAGTCAATACCCCAAAGTGAAAGACCATCAAATGTTGCAGCTGAAAATGGTTTTCTAAAAGCATACATACTCAGGTAAGTAATGAACGTTGCAGTTGCTGCAATTAATACGAATCGAAATTCGCCAGATTTAATTTTTTGTCGTGAGACAGTTAATGGCTGTTTCATACAATAATTAATTTATGAGGTAAGCCATTAAACTCCGTGGAAATAAGCGATGGAAGTTCGGCAACGCTTTTTATAATGTGTGTATGGGGATATATTTGTAAGGTTTCAAGTCTGTTGGCGCCACTAAGTACCCCAATATTACCTCTGCAACCAGCATTATACCCGGAAAGGAGATCAGCTGGTGTATCGCCAATCTTGATTACTTCATGTACGCTTTGGACCCCGGTCATAAGCATAGCCTTAAAGATCATATAAGGAGCCGGTCTTCCGATTTCTGCGGTATCTTCAACATCAAGAGCAAGATCAATCAGACCTCTCTCTTTCCATTGAAGCCTTTCCATTATTGCATTATTTACATCCTTGTGAAATCCAGTATCTGTTACTACCTTAATTTCATTATCACGACACCATCTGAATGTTTCTTCGGCTCCTGGAATAGCTTTAACTTCCTTTCGGTAATGGTTAATCATAAGAATTGAATAGTACCTGAAAATCTCCATTGCCTTTTCATGATATCGCAGGAACCTGTATTGCTCGAGGTTTTCTATTTGCACATCCTCACCGCGATCTCTGGCAATCATAAATTCATAAAGACGGATTTTATTGGTCCCGATGGTTTTTTCAAAATCTTCGATGGGCGTCTTAAGTCCAAAGTGTTTTGCCCCTTCATACAGACACTTAGCCACCGCATTGTCGTCGCTTACAGTGGTGCCAGAAAGATCGAAAACGGCTAAACTTATCTTTTCCATACACTTTACCTTTTGTCAATTAAATTAATTCCAACGCGGAAGGGATTTTCCCCTAACCCATACCTAAAGGCTTCATTGATTTCATTTAAAGAGAACCTGTCATAGACAAGACTGTTAAAATCGAAAGTATTATGGTATTGCTCAATGAAATTCACAGCATGTAATAAATCCTGATCATTATAATTATGCAAACCTTTGATAGTTAGTAGTTTTCTTATTAAATATTCGCCATTTAACACAATATCCCGTTGTGGGAAGGTGGCCCCTATCCAAATTGCGATACCTCCGATATCCAGCATTTTCAATGTACTCTCCATCGATTCCGGGGTGCCGCTAAATTCAAATACAACATCAATTCTCTGTGAATCACCAGGGGCTACAGCCAGTAAATCACGTTTCATTGTTTCGGATTCTCCTGCGGTAAGAACATAATCAGCACCAAAGTCGCGTGCTTTTTCGGCGCGTGCTCGCATTGAATCTGCTGCTATGATATTTTTAACACCATTTTTTTTGACCATTGCACATGTGATGATGCCCAACATTCCTGTACCATTTACCAATACCGTTTTTCCATCCAGATTTCCAGCCAATCTGATTGCCCCCGAAACAGTAGCAACTGAGCAATTGATTAATGCCGCGACAGGATTTGGGACTTTTTTGTTTATGCTAATGATAGGAGTGTATCTGCGAAGTATGGTATATTCGCTTAGACCGCCATGCAAATTGCTGGTCATCGTGATTTGCTCATGACCATATTTAAACAAGTCAACACCCTTTTGTGGTAATCCTTTTAAGGAATAATAGGAACTCGGGTTACTTGCATAAATGGCCCATGTCAGATGGTCTCCGATTTTTAATTCGTGGCCACGCATATCTGTTTGAGGGGCATTAGGGCCAAATGCTTCGATTCGCCCAATTATCTCGTGTCCTAAAATAGTTGGTGCTTTTTCAGTCCTTTTACCAATGAATGTATTGAGGTCGCTTCGACAAAGCGTGCAGTAAATATTTCGAACCAATATCTCACCTTCGTTGAGTTCCGGTATTGCAATAATCTCAAAATGGAGTTCCTTACCCGAATTCTCAAATACAGCGTAAGTAGATTTCTTATTTACCATTATTGGACTGATTTATACTTTGAATAGAGTTGAGCATGCTCAAGTACAAAATTCCAATAATGATGTTATATTTTTATTGCAAATAGATTACAATCCGATTACAAAGATTAAATCAGGTTTAATTGAAATGTATTTTGTTTGGAATAGTTTTGTAATAGATATCCATTACTTTTCGGTTAAAATCTAAAATATGATGGAAATCAGAATTTGTAAGCCAAACGAAATAGAGGAGGATGTTCTCGAACAAATCATTGAACTTGTCTTACTAGGTG
>CAIOOC010000202.1 GCA_903859795.1 uncultured Bacteroidia bacterium | reverse complement strand
GTCGTAATGACAAAATCTCAGCCCACTTTGTTGGATCGATTGTTTATGTAGAAAAGGGAATATATCATATTACAGACCCCTCTGGCCTCTTAGTGATTGATGGCCAGCAACGTTTGACCACAATCTCTTTAATTTTAGAGGCGCTGGCTCGAAGTTTAGGAGATTCTGAGCCAGTAGACGGTTTTTCAGCTCGGAAAATTCGTAATTACTTCCTCTTAAACCCGGAAGAAGCAGGTGAACGAAGATACAAACTTGTTCTCTCTCAAACGGATAAAGCCTCTTTGGTGTCGCTTTTGGATCAGCAAGAGAAACCACGTGACCACTCGATGCGTGTGGAGGCTAACTTCGCTTTTTTTAAAGACCGAATAGAAGAATCAAGTAAGGAAACCGAAGCCATTTGTAAAGGATTAGCCAAGCTCGTTATTGTGGATATTGCGCTTAGCCGTGACCAGGATAACCCCCAATTGATATTCGAAAGTCTCAACTCCACCGGAAGAGAATTAAGCCAGGCTGATCTGATTCGAAATTTTATCCTTATGGGGTTAGAACCCGGTCTCCAAACGAATTTATATGAACAGCATTGGCGACCAATGGAAATAGATTTTGGCCAAGAGGCATATACAACACATTTTGATGGCTTTATGCGTGATTACCTTACAGTAAAGACAGGGGTAATTCCAAACATACGCGAGGTATACGACGCATTTAAGGAATATTCCCGTTCACCTGAAATCGACAGCGTCGAAGCGTTGGTCAGTGATATTCATCACTTCGCCGGATATTACTGTGCGATGGCATTAAGAGCGGAGAAGGATCCCGAGCTCAAGATGGCCTTCCATGACATACGAGAGCTCAAGGTCGACGTGGCTTTCCCCTTCCTTCTGGAGTTGTATCAAGATTATGCCAACGGAGTATTATCCAAAGAAGAGTTATTGAACGCAGCGCGCATGGTCGAGAGTTATGTGTTCCGTCGAGCAGTATGCGGCATTCCGACGAATTCAATGAACAAGACCTTTGCTACCTTTTCCAAAGGATTGCGAAAAGATAAATACCTTGAGAGTATTCAGGCTGGTTTCCTCCTCCAGCGGTCTTATCGGCGATTCCCGTCCGACGAGGAATTCATGCAGAATATTCAGACTAAGGACCTATATAATTTTCGCAGCAAAAGTTACTGGCTACGACGAATGGAAAATTTCGACAGAAAAGAACGCGTCACGGTGGAGGAATACACAATTGAGCACATCCTCCCCCAAAATGACGACCTCTCCGCCCGCTGGAAATCCGATCTTGGCGAGGATTGGGAGCGAATCCAGAAATCTTACCTCCATACCATCGGGAACCTGACACTCACTCGTTATAACTCCGAGTACAGTGACCGGCCCTTTAACGAAAAACGGGATCTGAAAGGCGGTTTCGCCGATAGTCCCCTTCGGTTGAACGACGGTCTTTTAATATTACAAAAATGGGACGAGCAGAGTATCAAGGACCGCGCGTTGAAATTGGCCGAAAAAGCAACCGCCGTTTGGCCCATTCCAATTCTGAACGCTTCTGTTTTGCAATCGTACAAACAAACCGGGGTCGCTGCAACCTACAATATCGGGGATCATGTTCACCTGTCCGGTAGTCCTTTGCGCGAACTATTCGAGGCTTTTCGTAAGCAAATGTTGGAATTAGACCCTGTTGTTTCTGAGGAATTCCTTAAATACTACATCGCATATAAGGCTGAAACCAACTTTGTGGATATCGTGCCTCAGGTGAAGCGGCTGCGCCTTTCGTTGAATATCCCGTTTAACGAAATTAATGATCCCAAAGGACTTTGCCGTGATGTAACCGGGTTACACCACTGGGGGAACGGCGATACCGAGGTTGGGCTGGCAACGCAAGAGGAAATTCCTTACATTATGGGATTGGTACGCCAGGCGTTAGAAAAACAAATGGGAAATGGTGGAGACGAATAACGATTTGCTAGGAGAATTAGATGAACTTATCGACTTTCCGAGAAATTGGTTCCAGTTTGGCTAAACAAACTTCAATT